>DYSK01000088.1:2309-9172 GCA_020718315.1 Draconibacterium orientale | reverse complement strand
GATGATGTACTGGAAACCATGGACGATTTGCGCGCCGTAGGATGTCAGGTCCTTACTATTGGTCAATATCTTCAACCCACACGTGATCATTTACCGGTACGCGAATACGTTCATCCCGAAGTATTTGAGCGTTATAGAATAGCAGGTTTGAAAAAAGGATTTTCGCATGTAGAAAGCGGCCCCTTGGTGCGTTCTTCCTATCACGCAGAAAAGCACATCAAATAGATGAAAATTTATACACTATTCACCGATTTGGGCTTGGTTCCATATCAGAAAGCGCTTGATTATCAAAAAAAACTTTTCGAAGAAATTGTATTCATTAAGAAATGCAACGATGACCTTCCGCAGTGCGAAAAACAAGTTTTGTATAATCATTTGATTTTTTGCGAACATCCGCATGTTTATACGCTTGGAAAAAGTGGAAACGAAACCAATCTGCTCATCAATACGCTTCAACTGCAAGAAAAACGAGCCGAGTTTGTGAAAACCAATCGCGGTGGCGATATCACTTATCACGGTCCGGGACAATTGGTAGGTTATCCCATTTTGGATTTGGAATCATTGCATTTGGGGACTAGACAATACATCGAAAAAATGGAAGAAGCCATTATTCTGACTTTAAAAGAATACGGAATTGAAAGTTATAAAAACCCTGACGCAATAGGTGTTTGGATTGCTGCCGACAAAAAACGAGGCGAACGGAAAATTGCCGCAATTGGCGTGAAAGTGAGCCGGCAAGTGAGTATGCATGGATTTGCGCTAAATGTTTGTCCTGATATGGATTATTTTAATCATATCAATCCGTGTGGATTTATAGATAAAGGAGTAACTTCTATGGATGTCGAATTGGGCTATGCGCCCGATTTTGAGCTATTGAAAGTCAAACTTAAAAAACATTTGGTGGAACAACTCTCCATTCAACTTTACGATGTGGAGAAATAAGCAAATTTATTTTGGGGGATTTTTCCATTTTGTGCTTTTTAACCACTTCCTATTAAAGAAAATCGAATCATATAAAAATCAGAAAATCAATTGATTGAAAAATATTTTTGCGCTAAATTTCTAAACAATGAAACATTTGTATCTTCGCCTTTCATTTTTAAAGAAAAAACACAATGTCGATGATTGCCATTGAAGGAATGGAGTTTTATGCCTACCACGGATGTTTTGAAGAAGAAAAAATTATTGGAACAAGCTTTGTAGTTGATTTATACTTCAAAACGGATACAAGAGAAGCGGAAATCTCTGACGATTTAAAAAAGACAGTCAGCTATTTAAGTGTTTATAGTGTAGTAAAACAAGAAATGCAAAGCAGTTCTAACCTCTTGGAACACATTTCTCGGCGTATTTTGCTGGCCGTTCAAAATCGATTTCCGCAAATAAATTGGGCAAAAGTGAAAATTCAGAAGCTAAATCCGCCACTTGGTGGGAAAATGAAAAGTGTAAGTGTTACGCTTTCGACCGACGAAATGAACTGACACTGGTTTTTTTCGAGAGTAGACGTTTGTCGAGTGCTAAATTTTCCTCAACAACATCAATCCATCGCGTAATGGAAGCAAAACATTTTCTACCCTTTCGTCTTGCTGAACCAGCGCATTAAAAGCAAAGATTCCGGCCGTGTCTTTATCGCCACTTTTTAAGGGCTGAACTACCTTTCCGCTCCACAAAACATTGTCGACAACAATATAACCGCCTTTGCGAACTTTATTGATGATGAGGTGATAATAATTTGGGTAATTTTCTTTGTCGGCATCAATAAAAACCAAATCGAAAACCACATCTATTTGCGGAATTATTTTCATTGCATCTCCAAAATAGGGGACAACCGAGTTTTCAATTCCAGCTTTCTGAAAATATTTTTTTGCGATGGATTTTAATTCTATATCTATTTCTATAGTATGAATAGCACCATTCGCTTGAAGTCCTTCGGACAAGCAAATAGCGGAATAGCCGGTATAAGTGCCTATTTCCAATATATTTTTTGGCTGCATCATGTGCGAAATCATGCTTAAAAATCGTCCCTGAAGCTGTCCGCTCAGCATACGCGGATTCATTATTTTAAGATTCGTTTCGCGATAAAGTTCGGCTAAAACAACACTTTGAGGGCTACTGAATTCTTCGGCGTATTTTTCAATTTTAGGATCGATAATCATTTTACTGAAATACGAGCATGCTCATTTGGTTTGGATCAAAAATTTCGTTTGCTACTAAAAGAAGATCATCGGCCGACACTTTTTGAATTTTTTCGTACACTTCGTTCAGCGTACTAATTCTGCCATAACTCAAAATGCTGCGAGCATTGTTATGCATTTTCACGGCATTCGATTCTTCCGAAATGGCAATCTGGCCGGAAAATTGAAGTTTGGCTTTTTGAAGTTGTTGGGGACCTAATTTTCGCTCACGAAGCAGATTCAATTCTTTATGAACCAATTCGATGCTTTTTTTTAAGAAGGTTTTATCTGATCCGATGTAAATAGAAAAATTGCCAATATCGCTAAATGGCGTATAGTTCGATTCTATATTGTAGGTATAGCCATATTTTTCGCGAATACTTAAATTTAAACGAGAATTTAATCCCGGGCCGCCTAAATAGTTGTTTAACAACGAAAAAGCGATTCTTTTTTCGTCCATCAAACCGTAGGCTCTGTTTCCAATCATGCAATGTGCCTGAAATAAACGGCGCTTTTTTATTTGCTCCACCGGAAAATAACCATTTACGGTTTCACGTGTTTTGTTCGAAAGGTTGGCGGGTTTATCGGCAAAATATTTCTCCACAAGATTGACGAGCTTTGAAAAAGAAATAGGCCCAACCGATGAAATAATCATTTTGTCGGTGGCATAATTTTGTGTAATAAATTCTTTTACCGAATCGCGCGTAAACGATTTTACCAAGCGTTTGGTGCCTAAAATGTTTTTCCCCAAAGGATGATCGGGGAAAAGCAAGAAATCGAAATCGTCGAAAATCTGTTCCGAAGGATTGTCGCGGTACGAATTTATTTCGTCAAGAATTACTTCTTGTTCTTTTTTAAGTTCTTTTTCAGGAAAAACGGAATGAAAAACGATGTCCGCAATCAATTCGAGTGTGCGGGCGTAATGTTGCGAAAGAAAAGCAGTTTGGATTACAGTTTCCTCTTTCGAAGTAAAGGCATTTAATTCAGCGCCTACATCTTCGAGCCGGCTTAAGATATGGTACGCTTTTCTTTTTTCTGTTCCTTTGAAAATAACGTGTTCAATAAAATGCGCCAATCCGTTTTGGTTGGGTAATTCATCGCGCGAACCGCTGTCGATGATCAAACCCAAATGAGCCACTGTTCCAGAAGTAACAATTGCTATTTCTTGATGCACCAATCGGATTCCGTTTTTGAGCTGATGTAATTGATAATCTGCCATTGCCGCGCAAAAGTAATTGTTTTTTATTATTCGAAGTGCTTAAAAATAAATTCAAATAAATTTGGGTTGATCGGAATTAAGATGTCAACTTTGAATTAAACAAGAATTGTATTCTTTCTTTTTTAATTTTGCTGCTCCCTTGTGTAGTGCCATAAATTTTTTTACTTATTGATAACCAATTATTTGTGTGTTTTCGTTCTTAAATATTTGAAGTATATAAATGAAAGCCCGTTGATTTTCACTTAATTTGTAAAATCTTTTAATAAACTCGAAACAGACCGATGAGTAGTTTCTCTAAAATATTTAGCTATTTACTCCCTTACAAAGGGCTCGCTTTTTTTAGCATTCTTTTCGTCTTTTTATCTGCCTTTTTTTCCTTGTTTAGCTTGGCTTTGGTAGCCCCTTTTTTGAAGGTTTTATTTGGCGAAACAGAAATGGTAACCGAAACGGTTGCTTTTGGACTGAATGCCAATTCAATCATTCATAACTTTAATTATATTCTGAGTCAGATCATACTCGAAAAAGGCAAAGTACAAGCCTTGGTTTTTGTAGGAATTATTGTGTTGGTAACTTCGCTCTTCAAAAACATTTTTCTTTATTATTCAAAAGTATTTATTGTTCCTATCCGAACAGGGATTGTAAAACATCTTAGGGATTTGATATTCAACAAAATACTAATACTTCCACTGAGCTATTTTTCGGAAGAAAGAAAAGGTGATCTCATGTCGCGAATGGCTCAAGATGTGCAAGAAATAGAAGTTTCTGTGGTTCGGTCGCTCGAGATGCTTTTTCGCGATCCAATTCTGATTTTAACCTACTTAGCGGCTCTGTTTTATATGAGCCCAAAATTGAGCATGTTTGTTATGGTATTGCTTCCGTTAAGCGGGTTTTTGATTGGTAAAATAGGAAAAACATTGCGGTCGAAGTCGTTTCAGGGCCAGAAAAAGCTCGGTCTTATTATGTCGGTTTTTGAGGAAACAATAGGTGGTTTGCGCATTGTTAAAGCATTCAATGCAGAAGAAAAAATGCATGCACAATTCGATTCCGTGAATACTTCCTTTACTCAACTGCAAGCAAAAATATTTCGGCGTCAACAATTGGCTAGTCCTTTGAGCGAATTTTTAGGGATTTTGGTTATGGTTGTTGTATTGTGGTACGGTGGAGCCATGGTCTTGGGCGAAAATAGCACACTTAGCTCATCGGTTTTAATTACCTATTTAGTTGTTTTTTCTCAAATAATCAACCCTGCAAAAGCCGTTACAACAGCTTATTACAATATTTTGAAAGGTTTGGCTTCGAACGATCGGATTGAAGAGATTTTGGGTGCCGATATTTCCATCAAAGAAAAACAAAACCCACAGGTTTTTTCGGAATTCAAACACTCCATCGAATACAAAAATGTCCATTTCAAATACGATAAAGATACTGTTCTTCACTCAATCAATCTGACAATCGGAAAAGGAAAAGCAATTGCATTGGTGGGCCCGAGCGGCGCTGGAAAATCTACTTTGGTTGATCTTTTGCCGCGTTTTATTGATGTAAGCGCCGGCGAAGTATTGATAGATGGCATAAACGTGAAAGACTTTAAGCTCAAAGAGTTGAGAAATTTAATGGGAATTGTTAGCCAGCAATCGATTCTCTTTAACGATACTTTTTTCAACAATATCGCTTTTGGTATCGAAAATGCCACAGAAGAAGATGTAATTGCAGCGGCAAAAGTGGCCAATGCGCATGATTTTATCATGGAAACTCAAAATGGATATTATACCAATGTGGGTGAAGGTGGAAGCAAACTTTCCGGCGGTCAAAGACAACGGATAAGTATTGCGAGAGCAGTATTGAAAAACCCGCCAATTTTGATTCTTGATGAAGCTACTTCGTCACTTGACACAGAATCGGAACGTTTAGTTCAGGATGCCATTCTGAAACTTATGAAAAATAGAACTTCCATCGTGATAGCACATCGCTTATCCACCGTAAAACATTCCGATCAAATTGTGGTGCTCAGCGATGGCGAAATTATCGAAATGGGCAAGCACGACGAATTGCTGCAAATGGACAATGGCATTTATACAAAACTCCATAAATTGCAGATGTATTAGCAAATTCGTAAACTATGAGGATAAGTGGATTTACCATCGGAAAAAACGTGCATAAACTGTATTACCCAATCAAACAGGCCATTGAATCCATTTTGCCCATCGTTGATGAATTTGTGGTTGCACTTGGTGATAGTGATGAAGACGATAAAACACACGCGGAAATTTTAAGCATCGGAAGCGATAAAATTAAGATTGTCGATACTGTTTGGGATATCAAAAAATATCCACGCGGAATGGAACATGCACATCAAACAGATATTGCAAAGAGTCATTGCAGTGGCGATTGGCTGTTTTATCTTCAGTCCGACGAGGTGATTCACGAAAAATATTTGCCAATTATCCAACAGCGATGCAAAGAGTTTTTGGACGATCGGGAAGTGGAAGGAATGCTTTTTGATTACTTACATTTTTGGGGCGATTACGATCATTTTCAAGATGGCCATTGTTGGTATCGCAAAGAGATCAGAATAATTCGAAATTTGCCCCAAATACATTCGTGGGAGTCGGCACAGTCGTTTCGCAAAATTCCTGATTTCGATCAATTGAACTATCGCCAACAAGAAAATACCTTTAAACTAAAGGTGGTCGATTCCGGAGCCACGGTTTATCATTACGGTTGGGTACGCCCACCGGCATTGATGCAAAGTAAAATCAAGGTTTTTAATACAAATCATCAGAAAAATTTCTCCGACAATCTTGTGGTGAAGCAAGAAGAAAAACCGGCTCCTTTTGATTATGGAAACTTAAACTATCTTTCCCGTTTTCAGGAAACACATCCTTTGGTTATGAAACAATGGATGAGTCGGTTCGATTGGAAACACCAATTGCGGTATTCCGGACAACGAAACACAACCAGCGATTTAATTCATAAGCACGAAAAAACAAAATACCGTATCATCAGTTGGATCGAAAAAAATGTTTTGTTCAATCGCAGATTGGGTGAATTTAAGAACTATATTTTGCTAAAAAGATAATCCCTATCAACACAGGAATTGGCAAACGAGTTTCTATTCGTGTTTTTCAATCAATGGCTTCGCCAATCAGCGTAGCCGCCGTACAGCGCAGTATTTTTACCTTTACGTAGTCGCCAATGCGAAAATCGCCTTTTGGAAATACAACAGTTTTGTTTTGAGAATTTCTTCCGGCCAAATCGGTATTGGAGCGTTTTGAATGCGATTCTGCCAACACTTCAAAGACTTTTCCCACATCTTGTTTGTTGGAGCGAAGCGATAATTCTTGCTGTAGATCGATGATTTCTTTTAATCGACGGCTTTTAGTTTCTTCAGGCACATCGTCCGCATATTTCTTTTGCGCAATTGTATTTGGGCGTTCCGAATATTTGAACATAAATGCATAATCGTAGCCAACCCA
>DYSK01000088.1:0-2209 GCA_020718315.1 Draconibacterium orientale | reverse complement strand
TTGTATTTGGGCGTTCCGAATATTTGAACATAAATGCATAATCGTAGCCAACCCACTCCATCAGCGACATGGTTTGCTGATGATCAGCTTCGGTTTCGCCGCAAAATCCGGATATTACATCGGTGGATAAGCCACAGTCGGGAATGAATTTTTTGATAGTCGAAATCCGATCCATATACCATTCGCGCGTGTATTTTCGGCTCATCCGTTTCAACACTTCGTTGCTGCCCGATTGAAATGGCAAATGAATGGCTTTGCAAATATTGGAAGTATTGGCAATTGTTTTGATCAGTTCGTCCGAAATATCTTTCGGATGTGAAGTAGCAAAACGAACACGCAGTTGGGGCGAAATGGCAGCAACTCGAGCTATCAGTTCCGGAAAACGCACACTTTGTTCTTCCGATTCCCATCGATAGGAATTCACATTCTGTCCGAGAAGCGTTACTTCTTTGTAGCCTTTTGCCAACAAATCGCGGGCTTCTTCGAGTATTGTTTGCGGATTTCTACTTCGCTCTTTTCCTCTTGTAAACGGCACGACACAATACGTGCAGAAATTCTCGCAGCCGCGCATAATCGAAATAAAAGCCGAAACAGTATTATCTCCTAAACGAACAGGCTCAATTTCGGCATAAGTTTCTTCCTCCGAAAGCAAAACATTGATTGCTCTTCGTCCGCTTTCAACGGTATTAATCAGATTTGGTAAATCACGATAAGCATCCGGCCCCACAATCAAATCCACTGCTTCTTCTTCGTCGAGCAGTTGCTGTTTTAGTCGTTCGGCCATACATCCCAAAATACCCACTTTTAAATTGGGATTGTTTTTTTTCATCCGCTTAATTTCTTTTAAGCGATTTCGAATTCGCTGCTCGGCATTGTCGCGAATAGAACACGTATTAATAAAAATGATATCGGCATTTTCAGCGTCCTGAGTCGTTGTGTAACCCTCTTTTGCCATGATAGATCCAACAATTTCACTGTCAGAAAAATTCATTTGGCATCCGTAGGTTTCTATATATAATTTCTTTTTTTTATTTTCTTGATTCTCTGTCATTTTGAAACGTTTTTAAAAAAGGCGAATCAGTAATCGCCCGCAAAGTGTTTTGATTTAAAATTGCCCAAAATTACATAAAACTTAGCAGAACTAACTTTGTCGTTTTTCTCGAACTTAAGTCCGCTTGTGGAAAACGTAGGAAGCTACACGCATGTGCGGATTGTGGGCGATTTCCTATCAAACCGAAAGACGGCCCGGGCGGAAAGATGCACACCGAAAACCACTGCTGCCGAACTTGCGGATAGCTGATATTAGGGGCTGGTGTTGGTTGTATATCCTTGTTTATCATTTATTTAACTCACATTGTGTCTTGTCAAATTTCACTGTCATACCCACGAAGCACAAATTTATTTTGTTTTTTTTGAGCGTGGGCAATCCTAAAACCGTCCTGAAAGGCGGTTACTCGGGCTGGAGAGGCGGAAGCTCTTTTGCAAGCCTTTGGTTTGAGCGTTGGCTCGTGTGGGCTTGCAAATGTGCTTACGACTGTGCGGGGGCTAAAACACCCTGTTGTTGAAGTGCAAAGAATAGTATAAGACTGACATTTTTTATATCTTCGTGGAGTTTAAAATCCTGCATTATTTTATAATCCAAGAGAATGAGTATAACTCCTTATCATGCAAAATATTTCGCATACGATTTAACTCGCCAATTACCAGCAAATGATATTGGAAAACTGACTGCTTCTCTTCAGGATGCTCAGGTAGACTTGAACCCACACCAAGTTGAAGCAGCTCTTTTCGCCTTTCAATCCCCTCTCTCTAATGGTGCAATTTTAGCAGATGAAGTTGGATTAGGAAAAACCATTGAGGCAGGTATTATTCTTTCTCAACAATGGGCTGAACGTAAAAGAAAACTAATTATAATTTGTCCTTCCAACCTGCGCAAACAATGGAATCAGGAATTGCTAGATAAATTCTTTTTGCCCTCTACAATTTTAGAATCCAAATCATTTAATCAGGCCTTAAAAGAGAGCAATATGAATCCTTTCAATGTAAAAGATTCAATTGTTATTTGTTCATTTCAGTTCGCAAGGTCTAAAGACATGTATCTAAAGAATACAGCTTGGGATTTAGTGATTATTGATGAAGCCCACCGGTTAAGAAATGTTTACAAGCCCTCAAATAAAATTGGGAATGCGCTTAAAAATGCACTTTGGGA
>DYSK01000087.1 GCA_020718315.1 Draconibacterium orientale | reverse complement strand
ATTTTCAGATTTTAAAAGGTAAAAATAACAATTATTTACGAAAGCAAATCAACAATCACGTTCAATACTCATTTTCCATAATCATTTCAATAATTCGAGGCATCAATAATTTTTTATCTAACTGAAAATCAGTAAATAAATTAAGAAAAATTAGGGCGTGGGTTTAGTTCGTGCCAAAATTGTTTGTCCACCAATTACCAAATCTTTCAGTTTTACATTGATTTCGGTTCCGAGTGGAAGAAAAACATCGACCCGCGAACCAAACTTAATAAAACCAAGCTCTTGGGATTGGTTCATTGTTTGGCCTTCTTGGGCATAACAGACAATGCGGCGAGCCATTGCGCCAGCAATTTGTCGGATTAATATTTCTCCAAATGGTTTCGTCTTTAGTCCAATGCTGGTGCGTTCGTTTAAAATGGAAGATTTTGGATGCCATGCTACCAAATGTTTGCCTGGATGGTATTTAAAATAGCTTATTTTTCCGGAAATGGGAATCCAATTGATATGCACATTGGTGGGCGACATGAAAACGGAAACCTGAATGCAGTTTTGTTTTAAATATTCCGGCTCAAAGACTTCCTCGATGGCTACAATTTCTCCGTCGGCAGGCGATTTGATGAGCGTGTCGTCAATTGAAAATACGCGCTTTGGAACCCGAAAGAAATACACGATACGGAAATAAACAAAGAAGATAAAGGCGAAAACCGCAGCTCGTAACCAAGGAATTTCGTTGGACATGAATAGGCTTGCGGCAGCAAAGATGCTTAGAACTATAAAAGATACCAGCAAGGTAGCATATCCTTCTTTGTGAAGTTTCATTCTTTTGGTTTTTGTTTTTAGAAAGATTCTCCCGGAATTTTCTAAGCGAGCAAATATAAATAAAAAACAATAAAAGGCAAGGCAAAATTAGAAGCGTCGAAACGATCTAAAACTCCACCATGCCCAGGCATTATTTTTCCGCTGTCTTTTACGTTCAAACTTCGTTTAAAGAGAGATTCCACTAAATCGCCAAAAATGGCTGCTGGAATAAGAATGGCAGCTATAATCAGCCACGATTTTACATCAAGTGTATGTGTGTAAGCCCCTAAAATCCAACCCATTCCCAATGCCGTCACAATTCCGCCTATCGTTCCTTCCCATGATTTTTTTGGCGATATGCGTTCAAACAAGCGTCTCTTTCCAAATAAACTTCCAAACAAATAAGCAAAAGTATCGTTCGTCCATATCAGTATAAATAGGCCGGCCAACAACCAAGGGTTGAATGTTTCATTGCCTCCAACCGGAAATTGATGCACAAAGTGATAGAGCGAAAATGGCAAAGCGACATAGAAAACGCCCATCAGTTGCAATCCTATTTGGGTAAAAGGGAGTGTGTTTTTTTTGTACAATTCGATGATGAAAAGCGAAAAGCTCAAAGGCAATAAAACGAGCAAAACCGCTGCGCTTATCCACCCAAAACTGATTGCTGTGATCAGGCTATAGACCAACATACCCAGAAAGCTATCTGTGAGACTTCTTTTGTATAAGCCGGCTTTATTTAAAAGACTGTAAAATTCTTCCAAACCAATGGCGGCTACAAAAAACAGCACTATGGCCAAGGCGTATGGATGCCAAAAAACAGATCCAAGAATCACGATGGCAAATACCGCTCCGGCAAGTGTTCGGGTAAGAAGTGTTTTAAACATACGTGTCTATTCGATGATATCGTCCACAAAGAAAACATAAATTTCCTTTGGTCCGTGCATGCCAAGAACCAAAGTTTTCTCGATGTCGGCGGTGCGGCTAGCTCCTGTAATTTGCGTAATCATACTGGGCAGTTTTCCATTGTATTTTTCGCGCATACCAATGAGTGCGTCTTTGATTTCGGGCACCAACTGACTTGCGTAGGCCACCACTAAATGCTTTTCTGCAAAAAAATAGGCTCTTCTTCCTGAATTGCTGGCCGACGAAACCAAAACCGAACCAAAGCGGGCAATGAGAAATTCGCAGCCAGTCAGTGCGCTTTTTATATTTTTCAGTTCAGATTCCTCTTCTATAAACGAAACGTCCATTTCCAAGAGCATATTTTTCAATTCTGTTTCGCGGCAATACAAAGGCTGAAGGTCTTCGCTCTGGGTAAATTGATATAAAACATCTTTCAAATCATCTTCGTCTTCGCAATAGATAAACTTTCCTCCCAAATCGGTAAATTCTTGAGCAAAATTCAGCGCCAAAGATTCGTCGAGATCGGTATAGATTTTCGAGTCTGTATCTACTTCTGAATAGGGATTTGGTGTTTTTCCCAACAACGAATTTCGAATGCTTTTTAAAACTTTTTCACGTGAAGTTGATTCTTCCATATAGCAAAAGATTAAGCCTTATTTTACATCATTTGGTTCGATCGATTGACTCTCATCCTCCATTTTGCCTTCTGTTTTTGTTGAATCTTGGATAAGTGCGACAGCTTTTGTATCAACACCATTTTCGGTGATCATACTGATATGTTCTTTGCCTAAATCCCATTTACGTTCGCCAAAAACAGCCACCAAATCTTCTCTAAAGATAACTTCTTTCTCAATCAATACGTGCGCTAATTTACGCAATCCTTCTTCATTTTCTTCTAAAAGTTTTACAGCAGTTTGATAGGCTTTTTCCACCAGAATTTGTACTTCACTATCAATTATTTCAGCGGTTTTTTCGCTAAAAGGTTTATTAAATTGATATTCTTGTTGCCCCGACGAATCGTAGAAAGAAATGTTTCCAATTTTTTCGTTCAGTCCAAAATAGGCCACCATATTAAACGCCTGACGCGTTACTTTTTCTAAATCGTTTAAAGCACCGGTTGACACTTTTTTATAAATTACCTTTTCTGCAGCTCGGCCACCAAGTGTAGCAGCCATTTCGTCAAACATTTGTTCAAAAGTGGTAATCTGACGTTCTTCGGGCAAATACCAAGCGGCTCCTAGTGCTTTTCCGCGAGGCACAATGGTAACTTTTACCAATGGATGAGCATGTTCCAAGAGCCAGCTTACGGCGGCATGTCCGGATTCGTGATGAGCAATTACTTCTTTTTCGTGTTTCGAGATGATTTTATTTCGCTTTTCTAAACCGCCAATAATTCGGTCAATGGCATCGTAAAAATCTTGTTTTGTGATTTCTTTTTTATCTTGTCGAGCCGCAATCAGTGCTGCTTCGTTACAAACATTGGCAATATCCGCCCCCGAAAAACCGGGAGTTTGCTTTGAGAGCAATACTGCATCTACCGTTTTGTTTACGGTAAGCGGTTTCATGTGGACTACAAAGATAGCTTCACGTTCTGTTAAATCGGGAAGTTCTACATGAATTTGACGATCAAATCGGCCGGCACGCAAAAGTGCTTTGTCCAAGATATCGGCACGGTTTGTAGCGGCGAGTATTATTACGCCTGCATTGCTGCCAAATCCGTCCATTTCTGTGAGCAATTGATTGAGAGTGTTTTCTCTTTCATCATTGGCGCCTGTCATGGCATTTCTTCCACGTGCTCTTCCAATGGCGTCTATTTCGTCGATAAAAATAATGCAGGGTGCTTTTTCTTTTGCTTGTTTGAAAAGATCGCGAACGCGCGATGCGCCAACTCCTACAAACATTTCAACAAAATCAGATCCCGAAAGCGAGAAAAACGGAACTTTTGCCTCGCCGGCAACGGCTTTGGCCAATAAAGTTTTTCCTGTACCGGGAGGGCCAACAAGCAAAGCACCTTTTGGGATTTTACCGCCCAAATCAGTGTATTTTTTGGGGCTTTTCAGAAAATCGACAATTTCCATTACTTCTACTTTGGCTTCTTGCAATCCGGCAACATCTTTAAATGTAACGCTTACAGCAGATTCTTTATCGAAAAGCTGCGCTTTCGATTTGCCAATATTGAAAATTTGGCCTCCTCCGGTACCGCCTCTGTTCATCATTCGCATGATAAAAAACCAAACACCTATGAGCAGTATAATCGGAAAAACCCAGCCAAAAATATCTTTGCCCCAATCTTGCCGGGTTTCATTGGAAATATATACCGGATCTTTCAAGTCTTTTTGAACATCCTGAACTTGTTGCTCAAAAGTTTCTACAGAGCCAATTTGGTAATAAAAATCGGCAGTAGGACCGGAAAAATTGGTCTTTGTTGAATTTGTTTCTTCTTTGGTGTACAAATGCAGCTTGTCTTTTTTGATATAGATTTCTGCCAATTCCTTGTTGACCAAAACAAGTTTTTCAACATCTTGATTTTCCAACATTTTCTTTATTTCGCCCCAACTTGTTTCTTTTGAAGAATCGTTTCCTCCAATAAAATTTAAGCCTAAAAATAAAATGGCTAAGGCGCCATAAATCCAATAAAAACTAAATTTTCCTTTTGGTTTTAGTGATGAAGAGTTTGTTGCGTTTTTTTTCTTCTCTTCGGGGGTTGTATTGTTCTCTTGTTCTGTCATTCTGTCTGCTTCGTTAAAATGTTGCTAGCACTAAATTTTGATTGTTTCTATTTTGGCGTCGGCCCAAAGTTTCTCAATATTGTAGAATCTACGTGTAGGTTCTTGAAAAACATGTACCACAACATCAAAATAATCAATCAAAATCCATTCTTTATTTTCTTTTCCTTCTGTAAAAATAGGTTTTTCACCAAGTTGTTTATGTGTTTGTTCCTCAATACTATATGCAATGGCATCGATGTGCGAATTGGAAGTCCCATGGCAGATTACGAAATATTTGCAGATGGAACTTTGCATTTTGGAAAAATCAATTTTGGTGATTTCTAAACCTTTTTTTTCGAGTATGCCAAAAATGATGGTTTCTACGAGCTTTTCTGTTGATATAGGATTTGTTTGTTTTCTCATTCGCTGATTAATAGCTTGTTTTTGCAAAAATAAGTAAAATAGGCGTTTATGCACCAGTTTTAGCTTTTTTGAGCAAAATCAAAGCCAAAGTAGTTGATTCGGACTTTTTAACCGATATTTTATTTGTTAAAAAAAACGATGGGTTTCAATGAACATCCATATCTGCCTTCATGAAAAGAAGATGTTGCAGCGTATTTAGAATCTCTTGCATATATTCTTCAACCGCTTTTGCGCTTCCCGGAAGTGTATAAATAATTGCGGAACCAACTACCCCGGCAACACCACCGCTTAGCAAGGCATTTGGTTTTATGGTGCCATATTTCATGCGGATAGATTCCATTATTCCGGGAATTTCGTGCTCAAGCAACGGTTTAACAACAGAAAGTGTAATATCGCGCGATCCAATTCCTGTTCCGCCCGTGGTAAAAATCAGGTCGAATCCCTGTTCTTTTGCTTCTGCGATTTGATGCTGAAGCAGTTGCTTTTCGTCCGGGATAATTTGTTTGTCGATAGAAAGACGCCAGCCAATCTTTTTAAAATAATCCTGAAGCTTTTGAGCAATCAAAGCGCCGCTCTTATCTTCGTAAATTCCATGACTTGCCCTGTCGCTGAGTGTAATGATTTTTGCCTGAAAGGTTTTTGGCCGAAAGGAGAATATATCGCCGGCTTTTAGTGTTCCGCCGCTCAAAACGCGTGTAAAAATCCCCACTCTTGGCATTACATAATGCCCAATTTCGCTGAAAGAGGCATGAAAAGGCTTGCCAATTTGAGTAACTTCCAATACCACCGAATGGCTAACAAACTGATCAAATGGATTCGCTTTTAGGCTGTTCAATCCTTCAATGCGTACGTTTTCGGCAAACTCGCCGGCTTCGGTAGTTCTGCTTTCCGTAATCTTCTTGAAATTATCGATGTGCGATTGATCAATCAGGCTTACAGCACGCGAAGTGTTGGCATGAACATCGCCAACAACGCCACTTTTGTCGAGCACAATTTTCGATGCAGCAAATTTTCGGCCGGCTTCGGCGGCCAAACTTACCGAGATTATTTTAAGTTCCATGATTGACTGTTGATTTTATGCGGCAAAATTAAACTATTCGGCCATTGCTTTTATGCACTTTGTGGAATGTAGATGAGTTTGTCGCCCGGCTTTACAATTCCCGCTTTGATCACCTTTGCAAAAATTCCCTCTTTTGGCATCACACAAGCGCCCACTTCGCGAAAAATTGCGCAATTATCGCCATGACATTTTTTTCCAATCTGAGTTATTTCCAATTCTGTTTCGCCAATAATCAATCGGTCGCCGGGAATGGTTTTATGCAAAACGATGCCTTCGGTGGTAATGTTTTCGGCAAATTCGCCATAAGCCACCTCGCGTTTGGCTTTTTTGGCAAACCGCTCATTGCTCTCTTTGGCCAACAGGCTCACTTGTCGATGCCATTTTCCTGCATGGGCATCGTTTTTCACTCCTGTAGTCGTTAGTTCAATCCAATCAACAGGCGTTTTGATGGTTCCCTTTTTCTCGGAAATATTTACAGAAACTATTTGCATTCTTCTTTTGACTTTGAGGGCTCAAAATTATAAAATTTGCGATATGCATGCTCCAACCTAATGCATAAAATTTTGTTATTTTCTAAAAGGGATTTTGGTTTGTATGGAAGATTTTTCGTTGTTTTCCGCATAAGCGCCCATATTTTTTTGGAATAATAGAATGAATGTTTTACTTTCGTTAAAATTAATCCAATGGAGATAAGCATTAAAAAGGCTCAAGAACTAGTAGATCAGTGGATTAAAGAAAAAGGTGTGCGCTATTTCAATGAGCTGACAAATCTGGCTCAGTTGACCGAAGAGGTTGGGGAGCTTGCTCGAATCATTGGTCGGACTTATGGCGAACAATCATTTAAGGAAACAGATAAAGATGTTAATCTTGCTGATGAGATGGCCGACGTTCTTTTTGTTCTGATTTGTTTGGCCAATCAAACCGGAGTTGATTTAACGGAAGCTTTCGAAAAAAATATGGAAAAGAAAACGCATCGCGACAGCGAACGACATAAAAACAACAAAAAACTGAACTAATTTAAATTTAAAAACATGAGAAAAATTTATGGTGCATTTTTTCTGCTTCTTTTTTTAGCGTTTACGCTAAATGTTTTCGCACAAGACGAAAAGAAAGAGCAAACCGAGGAGGTTAAAACTGGTTGGAACGTTGGCGCTTTGCCTGTTGTTTCTTTTGACAGCGATATGGGTTTTCAGTACGGCGCGCTGTCGAGTATTTACAATTATGGCGATGGAAGCCGCTATCCGGAGTACAATCATATGTTTTATGTAGAAGCTTCAAAGTTTACCAAAGGGGGAAGTATTTTTCGTTTTGCCTACGAAGGCGATCAGTTAATTGAGGGCGTTCGTCTTAATTTTGACTTAGGTTATTTGCCCGATGCTTTGGCAGCTTTTTATGGTTTTAATGGTTACGAGTCGGTGTATAATGCCGGCTGGGAGGATCAGGAAGATCCTGCTTACAGAAGCAGAATGATCTATAAGCATAAACGTAATTTGTTTCGCACAACTGCCGATTTAGTAGGCGATTTGGGTTTAGGAAAATTACAATGGTCGGCCGGAATCGGATATTATAATTTTAATATTGGCTCCGTTGACATTGATAAATACAACGATGGAGTAGATATAAACGATCCTGATTATTTGCCAAGCTTGACCGCTGTACCTGGTTTATACGAAAATTACATAGCCTGGGGATTGATTCCGGCAAATCAGGCTGAAGGAGGTTCGATGGTTACTTTGAAAGCGGGATTAACCTACGATTCGCGCGATAATCGTCCCAATCCGAATAGTGGAATCTGGACAGAAGCGGGCTTTTCTTTTGCTCCCGGATTTTTGGGCAGTCACGATGAAGGCTTTATGAAATTTTATATCACGCATCGTCAATATTTTACTATTGTTAAGAATCGTTTGACTTTTGCATATCGATTGGGATATCAGAATACCATTGCAGGAGAAACGCCTTGGTACGCTCAGAATTTAATGGTGATTGCTGCAAATCGCTCTGCTTTTTCGGAAGGATTGGGCGGAAGCAAGAGTCTGCGTGGCGTTTTGCGGAATCGTGTTGTTGGCGATGGATTTGCTTATGGTAATTTTGAAGCTCGATTTAAAGCGGTAAAATTTAAATTCATCAATCAGAATTTTTATATTGGTGTTAATGGATTCTTAGATGCCGGAAAAGCCGTTGCTTTGATTCCAATTACAGTTCCTACCGGAATTCCTACAGCCGATTATTTCGATATTGGTGCCGAAGCACTTCATATTGGTTATGGTGCCGGCCTAAAAATTGTGATGAATCAAAACTTTATTATTAGTGTAGATTACGGAATGGCCGCAGCAGCCGAAGACGGAAGTTCGGGTATGTACATTGGCTTAAATTATCTTTTCTAGAGACTATTTTTCAATAAAAATAAATCCCATTGGTACAGCACCGATGGGATTTTTTTTGTCTTTCCCAAAAAAAATTAATCACATTCAAAAACCCAATCGGGGTATTCTAATTTTACCAAAGCCAATCCATGAGCAGGAACCGACCAGCCGGCATTGCTTCGGTTTTCGCTTTCGATTATTTGTTTGAATTTGTGAATGGTTATTTTTCCTGTTCCAACATCCAGGAGCGTTCCTACAATAGCGCGAACCATATTACGCAAAAAGCGATCGGCTTGGATTGTAAACACCCACACATCGTCAGAATGCTCCCAGTTGGCTCGAAGAATGGTGCAATTGTTTGTTTTCACGTCCGTTCCTGTTTTTGAAAAGCTGGTGAAATCAGTATAGTCGAATAAAACCGAAGCGGCTTGATTCATCAAATGAAAATCGAATTGCCTGTTTGGTGCGCGATAAGTTGTGTCTTGCTGGAAAGGATATTTGTCTGTACGCAAGCGGTATTCGTAAGTGCGACTGATGGCGTCAAACCGGCTGTGTGCTTTCGTATTTACTTGAAAAATCCGAAAAATTACGAGGTCTTTAGGCAGAAGCCGATTCAGTTTGAATTTCAGGTGTGCCGCTTCCATGTTTGCCAATTCTAAATCCATATCGCAATGCGCAAAAAAACTGCGGGCATGCACACCCGTGTCTGTTCTTCCACAGCCAACGAGTTCCGATTTCTGTTTGATTAGCAATTCCAATGCTATATGCAAAGTTTCTTGTACGGTGGATGCGTTAGGCTGAATTTGCCATCCGTGAAAACTCCGGCCATTGTAAGCCAATTCTATAAAATAACGCTTCAGCATAAAAACGAATTTATTCGCATCAAAAATAGGTTCTTTTTATATGGAAGACAAGTTTTG
>DYSK01000086.1 GCA_020718315.1 Draconibacterium orientale | reverse complement strand
TAAGTGGATTAGTGGCTATTTTATGGAAAAATGAAGAAGGTTGGCCTATTAAATTTGTTTCCAATAATGTGGAAAAACTGCTCGGTTACAAGCCCAACGAATTTTACAATGGTAACATCAATTATAATCAAATATTACATCCGGATGATGCAGAACGGGTAAATCAGGAAGTACTAACTTTTGAACAAGAAGGAAAAAATAATTATACACATCAACCCTATCGCCTAATTACCAAAGACAATAAAACGTTGTGGGTAAGCGATCATACAACCGTCCAATACGATTCCGATGGTAAAATTGCTTATTATTACGGTGTGTTGGCTGATATCAGTTCCGAAATTGCCCGCAGTGAAAAATTACGCCAAGCCTATGAAATCTTAGCACAAATGAACGATGGCGTAATCAATATTGATTTTTCAGGCGAAATAACCAATTGGACAGGCGATGCCGAAAAAATATTCGGTTATCAGAAAATGGAAATACTTCATCAAAATATAAATCTAATTTGGGGAAATACACCGGAAGAAGCCGAATTCCTATTGGCCACTATTGTAGAGGAAATAGACATTTATGGATATTATCAGCATGAAATCATTTGCACCCGGAAAAACAAAGAAAAAATTCCCATAGAACTCACCGGAAAAATACTCTACGACTCGGCCGGAATTCCCTTGCATTTAATTTTTGTATGTAGAGATATTCGCAATCGAAAAATTGCGCAAAAAGCCATCGAAAGCAGCGAAAAACGCTATAGGCATATTTTCGAATCCATTTTAGATGCCGTGGTTATTTACAATATGGAAGGAGAAATTGTGCAAGTAAATAGAATGGCCACTAAGATGTACGAATATTCTTATACCGAATTTACTCAAACCACCACATCGCGCTTTATGCATCCGGTACAAAATCATAGTTTTGAGGAAGTGATTGCCCATTTGGATCACAATTACGAAAGAATGTTTGAAGGCGAATCAGTAGATGTGAGCAAATCGGGCAAAAAATTCTTTGTAAATGCAAAAGGCCGCTTAATAGATTACAACGACCAACCTCATTTATTGATCATCATTCGAGATATCACCAAAATAAAACAAGCCGAACACGATTTACGGCAGGCCAAAGAAAAAGCCATCGAAAGCGAGCAATTAAAGTCGGCTTTTTTGGCCAATATGAGTCACGAAATTAGAACGCCCATGAATTCAATCATTGGATTCTCCGATTTAATGGGAGAAGAAGACATTTCAACGGACGAAAAAAATCATTTTTTAAAGATAATCCGGCAAAATGGGAATCAATTATTGACTATAATCAACGATATAATTGATATTTCGAAAATTGAAGCCGGACAAATTGCGCTAAACTATGAACAAATAAACTTAGCCGAAACATTAGAAAGTCTTTATAATATGTTCGAAATCCAAGCCAAAAATAAAGGTTTGCGATTGGTCAAAAAATTCGATTTTCCAAAAACCGATTTTCATTTCATTTCCGATGAATTTAGGCTGAAACAAATACTCATCAATCTGATAAATAATGCACTAAAATTCACACATCATGGGTATATCGAATTTGGCAGCAGATTGAGCGACAATGAAAAAAGCATCTTATTTTATGTAAGCGATACAGGAATAGGCATTTCGAAAAGCAAACAAGAAGCTATATTTCAGCGGTTTATGCAAGCAGAACTGAAAACTACAAAACTCTACGGCGGCACCGGTTTAGGGCTTGCCATTTCGCAGGGTTTAATACATACTTTTAAAGGAAATATATGGTTGGAGTCTGATGAAGGAATGGGTTCTACTTTCAAATTTAGCTTGCCGTTCATTCTGAAATAAAGCACCTTTTGATGTTTAATTATAGATATTAATAATACAAGCGAACAAGACGAATGGAGGGCTATTAATTTCAATTAAATCCATTTTAGGCTGCGATTTCAGATTTAATTGCATTGACATTGCAAGCCAATGCAGCAATGAGATTTGGCATAAATCTTTAATTTTTGCCGAGAAATCCATATTCATTTCTTCAAAAATAAATCTTATTAAAAAAAGCAAGAATATATTTGGAGATTATTAAAATTAATGTACTTTTGCAACGCTTTCAAACAAGCAAGTTCATTTAAAATATGGTTCGGTAGTTCAGTTGGTTAGAATGCCGCCCTGTCACGGCGGAGGTCGCGGGTTCGAGTCCCGTCCGGACCGCAAAAGTGCCCTGTAAGTCATTGATTTACAGGGCATTTTGCATTTTAGACACCTAAATTATACACCGGAGTTAGACACCTAGCCAGCCTAAGTTTAATTGCTATCAAACAGGTTAATGTTACATTATCGACTTATTTATATGTTAGAAAGACTCTGGATAGTGCATATTGTTATGGTATCAGAAATTTCAAGAATAGCAAGAAGAGTTGTTGATGTTTTAAATTTTGTCGAATTACTCCATGAAAAAGGAATTTCGTTGTACATTCAGCAATTCAATTTGCTCACATTAGAGAATGGACGAGAAAATCCAATTACAAAAATGCTGTTGCAGATGTTAAGCATTGGTGCTGAAATGGAGAATAATCAAAGAAAAATCAGGCAGGAAGAGGAAATTAAACTTGCTCAAATGAATGGAGTATACAAAGGCCGAAGAAAAGGAGCTAAAACATTACCTGATTCTGTATTAAAAAAACATAAGAACATTGCAGACCTAATCGACAAAAGTGAACTATCCATTAGACGCATTGCAGGAATTACAGGACACTCAATCAATACTGCAAGAAAGATTAAACAAGTGGCACAATTACACCGAAATATCAACTAAAAGCTGTTTGTTGATTAAATTGTATCTCTCAATCTAATTCTTTGGGCAAAATTTGAATAAATCAAAAATAATTACCATCCTAAAAACTCATCCATAGCGATTAAAATAGGACAAGTAAATAACTAATTTTGATAGGAAAGTATTTTTAGAATATTTAGTGTGAGATTGCGCCCATTTATTTAAACAAACAATATTTTGCGTTCATTTTTATTGCATCGCGCTTATATTTTAGTTATCTTGCGCTTATATTTTTAAAATTATGACTAAAGGCGCTCATTTTTCATTTATTGCACCCATTTTTAATGGAATAAATATCCAGGAAGAAGGTTACATTACAGGTTATGCTGCGGTTATTCACCACTTGCATCTTCCTATTCCGGTTCCTAGGCCTTTTGTAATTGTTAGCTTAAAGGCAAAACGAAACGAAAATGATGATTTTTTACTTCTACCCAATAGTTATCTTCCGGAGGATTGTGCCAACCTTACCGAAATTGAAGCATTATACAAACAGCTTGTGTTTGCACTAAAATACGAAGGTGTAAACATGTTATTCTTTAGTGCTTTAGTAAAACGTTATTCTGAAAAGGAATTATCACAATTGGTAAATATAGAACCTACTGGTCAATATTCTCGAAGAATATGGTTTTTAATAGAATGGTTTTTAGGTAAAGAAATAAAAGACATTCCAAACCTTACTAAAAAAAGCTATGTAAATGTAATAGATACCAACTTGCAATATGCTGTAAATGGCATAAAATCAGCTCGTCATTCAGTAATTAATAATTTACCCGGTACAATAGATTTTTGTCCTTTAATCCGTAAAACAGCCAGGTTGGAGCAATATATATCCGAAAATATATCAGCGAAAAAGTATGAATATTTAAAAGGTATTCGCAAAAGTATTTTACTGCGTGCATCCGCTTTTTTATTGTTGAAAGATTCAAAAGCATCATTTAGCATAGAGGGCGAAAGTCCAAAAAGTAAAAGGGCTGCCCGTTGGGGGCAAGCAATAGGACAGGCCGGAATGAAAGACTTGAGTCATGAAGAATTTTTGCGTTTACAACAAATTGTTATTGAAAATCCTCGTTTTTTGGATATGGGCTACCGCAACAAAGGTGGATTTATTGGCGATCGTGACAGTGATACTTTTTCACCTATCCCTGATCATCTTTCTGCGAAGCCGTCAGATTTGAAGCAATTAATGAGTGGATTGATAGAAACAAATACGTTACTGTTAAGTGATGAGACAGATGCAGTTTTGGCCGCTGCTGTAATTGCTTTTGGTTTTGTATTTATTCATCCTTTTGTAGATGGTAATGGGCGCATACATCGTTATTTGATACAGCATATTTTGGCTAAAAAGCAATTTTCCCAACAAGGTTTAATTTTTCCGGTTTCCGCTTCCATATTAAGTCATATTGAAGATTATCAAAATGTACTGGAAAACCACTCAACTCCATTATTGGATTTTATTGAATGGAATGAGACCTCAGATCACAATGTTGAAGTAACAAACGATACCATTGATTATTACAAGTATTTTGACGCTACTGAACAAGCTGAATTTTTGTATGATTGTGTTAAAGACACGATTGACAACATAATTCCTGAAGAAGTGAACTATTTGATCAAATATGAAGAGTTCAAATCCTATATTGATAATACTTTTGAGATGCCGGACGATTTGGTATCCTTGTTAGTTAGGTTTTTAGAACAAAACAATGGCAAAATATCAAAACGAGCGAGGAAAAAAGAATTTGAAGCTTTAGATGAAAATGAAGTTGAAAATATAGAGGAAAATTATAAATTGATTTTTAATGGTTGACGTTCTCACTGAAGTCGACCCTCAAAAATATATTCATTAGTTGAAGGTGAATCAGATATTGAATTACAGAGCGAAGAACTCATCTAGGCAAAAGAAGGGTATCCATTGCTGCAGAGAATGTCCAAATAAGGTATCCCTCCCTCCCCTAGTTAGCCCCCTCCAGCCCCCTATTTCTGGGCTAAGGGTGCTGCATGAAAAAATCTTCAAGCAAAAATAATTTATAAAAATATTTTTATGATTTCAAAACGAAACATTCCTTCCTCAAAAATCAGTTGGTCAAAAAAATTCCAGAAAATTATTTTCTTTCTGGATTTTTGGTTCTGGTCTATTCAATATTTAGATTTTTTAAGATTTTCTTTTTATTAGAAATGGAAAGTTTTGATCACTGGAATTACATTCATTTTAGATATTTATAGCACAAAGTTAAATAAAAATTAGACACCTAGAATCTGCTAATCTACTGATTATCAATATCGCAAAAACCCTTTTCGAGTCCCGTCCAGACCGCATTTAAGATTTTAAAGCGTTGTAAATAAAATATTTACAACGCTTTTTTTTACCAAACTAAATTCTAAAATAATTTACATAATAGGCTAAGGGGTTGAAACCGACACCGGCAATATTTTTCCATTGTAATATTGTGATCCGGACAAAGCAAATTCAGTAACATACGCTCCCATTTCTTGCGCTTTCAGCGGCGCAATGTAGTTGGGGAAAGCAGCTCGCAACATAGCCGTATCCACTGCTCCAAAAGCCAATGCATTGACTGAAATTCCATGCTCGTTCAATTCTATTGCCAGACTTTCAGTAAAAATAGACAAGGCGCCTTTACTTGCAGAATACACACTCAATCCTGAAAATTTTACGCTTCCTTGCACGCCACCCATGCTAGTAATATTTACGATGTGCGATCCCTTTTTCATTAATGGTACAGCTAACCGGCAGAGTTGAAATACCGCTTTAATATTTATAGCAAAACTTTGATCGAAATCTTCAGCTGTAAGATCAAGAAATGGTTTGGCGATTAGAAAACCTGCATTGTTGATTAAAATATCGACCGTCTTAAACTGTTTTCGAATTTCCTTTTTCAATAAATTAAAATCACCTTTATAAAAATCGAAAACAAAATAATCCAAATGCGATTGCGAAAATTCGGCATCTACTTTATTTTTTAATTCTTTTAATTGTTTTTCCGAACGGGCAATGGCCAAGATAGAATTGCCACCTCGAGCAGCCAAATGAATGGCTGTTTCGTATCCAATTCCTCTACTAGCTCCAGTTATAATTATATTCATATTTTATTTTTAATAGATGTAATCAACTAATTTTCCATCGATTGAAATGGCGCCGTTGCACGATGAAAGATTCCGTGCATAAAAGCAATGGCTAATCCGTAATTTGTAACTGCCACGCCCGCTTCAATTGCCGGACGCAATCGATTTTTGATTTGTTTTTGGGTAATTACGCATCCTCCGCATTGAATTACTAATGCATAATCGGTTATGGGGCGTTTAAGCCCTTCCAAACCGGAAACCATCTCGTAAATTAGCTTTTTATTCGAAAAGCGATCCAACCAACCGGGAATTTTAACTTGTCCAATATCGTCGCACGAAACGTGATGTGTACAGGATTCGAGCATTAAAATTCGATCACCATCTTTCAATTCGCCTAATTTTGGAGTGCCTTTTAGATAGGCCTCAAACTCCCCTTTTTGACGTGCCAAAACAATGCTAAAGCTACTCAAAGGAATTTCTGACGGAACAATTTTATCTACCAATTCGAATGCTTGACTGTCGGTAATTACCAAAACCGGTTTTGGCCGTACTTTAGACAAAAACACTTCCAGTTCCGTTTCACGTACACAAACAACGATAGCATGATTGTCTAACACATCGCGAATTAGCTGGACTTGGGGCAAAATCATTCGGCCTACGGGAGCTTCAGAATCGATTGGTGTTACCAATAAAACAAGTTCGTCTTTATGAACAATATCGCCTAAAAGAGAATTAAAATGCAAAGTACTTTGAGGCATCAACTTATTCAATTCTTGAAATAAAATTTCTACATTATCAGCCACTTTGCACGAAAAATGAAGTACCGGAACTTGTAATTGTGCGGCCAAAGCATTTGATTTGTCTATATCAATAGGAAAAATGTCTGTTTTATTTTGAACGATTAGGTAAGGGATTTCTTGTTTTGCAAACAATTCAATCAAGTCAGCTTCAATTCGATCAAAGACATTGTTCACAATTACAAGAATAGCGAGGTCAATTTGGCTAATTTGGAGCAAGCTTTTCTTTATTCTTTCTTTTCCCAAAGGGCTATCGTCGTCTATTCCGGCGGTATCTACCAAAATTACAGCTCCTAAATTGGCCATTTCCATCGATTTTTTTACAGGATCGGTGGTTGTTCCGGCGATTTCCGATACAATGGCAATGTCCTGATTCGCCATTGTATTGATTAAGCTGCTTTTACCATAATTTCTTCGACCAAAAATTCCAATGTGTGGTTTTGCGTCTTTTCCTTTGTTTAGGCTCATATCCATTTATATTTCAAAACTGCCATCTTTCAATACCAATTTTCGGTCACACATATTTGCCAATTCGATATTGTGCGTAACAATTACAAAAGTCTGCTTAAATTCTTGACGAAGCGCAAAAAACAATTTATGAAGTTCTTTGGTATTTTCGCTGTCGAGATTTCCGGATGGTTCGTCGGCCAGGATAAGTTTTGGTGTATTGATCAAAGCGCGGGCAATGGCTATTCTCTGCTGTTCGCCGCCTGAAAGCTGATTCGGTTTATGATCCAAACGGTGACTCATTTGCAAAAAATCGAGCAACTCAGCAGCCCGTTTTTCTACTTGTTTTCGTGGTTTTTTGCCAATAAAACCGGGCAAACATACATTTTCCAAGCTTGTGAATTCGGGCAAAAGGTGATGAAATTGAAATACAAAACCAATGTGTTGATTCCGAAAATCGGCCAATGCTTTGTCATTGAGTGCAAAAACATTTTGTCCGGCAATTTCCATTTCGCCTTTATCGGGCCGATCGAGTGTTCCCAAAATTTGAAGCAAAGTTGTTTTGCCTGCGCCTGAAGCACCGGTAATACCAATAATTTTTCCAGAATCAATATCTAAGTTTATATCTTTTAGAACATGAATTGCTCCATAAGATTTGAATATTCCACGCGTTTTTATCATGCTAATAATTCATCAATTGCAAAGGTGAGAAGATAAACGGAGTTTTTCAAATCAATTTTTTCTAAAACTAGTTAAGCTTTCGATTTCATTTGCAATCAAAACAGAGCTTTATTCGTCCAAATCTTTCACGCTAAAATAGGCAATAAGGGTTTTCAAACTTTCGGCCTCGTTTGCCAAAGCTTCCGAGTTTTGCGAAAAACTGGAGGAAGATCCGGCATTTTGTTGGGTGATCACATTCAACTGATTGATGGCTTCGCTTACCTGATTGGCACCCGACTTTTGTTCCAAACTAGCAGCAGCAATCTCCTGAACGAGAACAGCCGTTTTTTCGATGCTTGGGATAATATTCATCAATTTTTCGCGTGTATCCTTGGCCAATTTTACGCCTTGAATGGTTAGGTCATCAATTTGTTTTGCAGCTTCTTGCGAACGCAAAGCCAATTTCCGAACCTCGTCGGCCACTACAGCAAAACCTTTTCCATGTTCGCCTGCGCGGGCAGCTTCAACAGCTGCGTTCAATGCCAAAATATTTGTTTGTCGCGATATTTCGCCGATGATAGAAATTTTTTCAGCAATATTATTGATCGCCAAAGAGAGCGATTTTGTTGATTCGTTTCCTTGTCGAATACCTTCTACAGCCTGAATGGCAATTTTTTCTGTTTCCATCGCATTGGCGGTATTCTGATGAATATTGGAAACCATTTCCTCCATGGAGGCGGAAATCTCTTCGGCCGAAGCAGCCTGACTGCTCGATCCTTCAGACAATTCTTCAGCAAAATGAGCTAAATCTAAACTGGAATTTGCAATCTTGTTTGAGCTATGAATAATCTCGGCCATGATAATTCGCAATTTTTCGGCCATGGCTGATAAAGATTCGGCCAGATCACCTGTTTCGTCATTGCTGCTAATTTCCAACCGCGCTTCCAGATTTCCGGAAGAAATGGTTTTTGCAAAATTGATTCCTTCCACGATCGGTTTGCTGATGGCAGCCGAAATAAAATAGATGAGCAAATACAAGATTAGCAAGCCAACTATTCCTACCATTACGGCGTTGCGAAAAGTAGTATTTGCTTCTTGCATCACTACAGCCACAGGAACTTCAATGCCAATCAGCCATTTTTTGCTCGATTTTCCGACCGAAATTGGGGCAAACGACACAAAATATTTATTTTTGTTTTGGCTATTTTGGTATTCAAATTCGAAATCTTGATTTTGGAGCGATTTCTCGAAACCAGTCTTAAACAATGTACTATCTCCTTTAAGAGTTCGGAAGAAATCTTGTCCTATCAATGAATGATTGGAATGTGCTACTAGCAATCGGTTGTTTGCCACGATATAAGAAACAGTACCTTGAAAAGGATGTATATCGGCAATGATATCTTTCATTGTTTCTA
>DYSK01000085.1 GCA_020718315.1 Draconibacterium orientale | reverse complement strand
AATTGTGTATTGAAAATCCATAGTCATCTTAGTTTTTCATTGAACTTACTTTTTCGACATCAATAGTCTTAATATTTCTGAACAAATCGATGATAATGGCAATTGCTACAGCGGCTTCAGCGGCTGCAATTGCTATCACAAATAAGCTAAAGAAATGCCCTTGCATCAGATTTGGATAGAGGTATTTGTTGAAGGCAACAAAATTAATGTTCACCGAATTCAAAATGAGCTCTATCGACATGAGGATAGTGATTAAGTTTTTTCTGGTGAAAAAACCGTAAATTCCAAGGAAAAACATGATTGTCGAAACAATTAAGATTTCCTGTAAACCAATTCCATCTATCATAACAGTATAATTATTTTAGTAATGAATCAATTTCCGCTTTCGTTCTACTCGTGTAAGCATTTTTGTCGGAAGGATAAGAAGTATCAATAGCTGTTCGGTCTTCGTTGAGTAATTTTGCAGGACGTTTGGCAATAATGATGGCGCCAACCATGGCCGCAAGCAATAAAACGGAAATCACCTCGAAAGGCAAAACATATCCGTTATCGCCATAATTCAACATAGCATGACCAATCGCTCTTGGACTTGGCTCAAGTTCGGGCAAACCGTTCGGCCTGAAATTGTATTGAACAATGGTAAGTATTGTCAGTAAAGCGCCGGCAAAAGCGATCAAACCGCCGGCAAGTGCTTTTGTGAGCGATACTTGTTCCATTTTTTCGTTCAGTTGACTGGTCAGCAAAACGGAAAACACAATTAGTACTGCAATTCCGCCGGCATAAACCGTTAATTGAACTGCTGCTAGAAAGTTGTAGTTTAGCATAAAATAGATACCGGAAGTAGCTATTAGCACAAACAGCAAATAAACGGCAGCTCTTAGAATCATTCTGGATGTGACCGTCATAAACGAAAACACCAAAATGATAGCTGCTAAAATATAAAATACGTATTGTTCCATTAGTCTTTTACATTATCGCGGATTTTGGATCCGGGTTGGTTTAATACAAAAGTTAACTCAGATCTGTCGTAAACAGAATTTTCATAAGAGTTGTCCATAGCAAGCGCATTGGATGGACATGCTTGTACACACAAATTACATAGTGTACACATCGAAAAATGATAGATGTGCTTGTCGATAATTCTTACTGCTTTTCCTGTTTCGGGATTGAGAATTTTATCAGTAATTATTTTAATAGAGCCATTGGGGCAGGCCATTTCACACATGGTACAGCCATTGCAAGCATGTTCGTTGTTTTGATCGTGAAGCATAACTACGCGACCTCTAAAACGTTCGGGTATTTTTAATGTATCTCTATTGTCGGGGTATTGCATCGTAATGATTTCCTTACGTGCGTGAAAAAAGTAATATCCCGTAACCTTCATTCCTGTCCACAAAGTATTCAGCCCTTGGCCGATTCCTTTAAAATATGCTATTATAGTGCTCATCAAATGTAAAATTAGAGGTAAAAGCCGCTTAGAGCAATTAGTGCCATGAGAAGAAAATTAACCAAATTCATTGGGAGTAAGTATTTCCATTCCAAATTTAAAATCTGGTCGATGCGTAAACGTGGAAATGTCCAGCGGAACCACATCATTAAAAAGATCACAAAAGTAACTTTTCCAAATCCCCAAACAATACCCGGAATAAAATCCATAATATGATTGAATCCTACAGCCCATTCAAAAGGTAAATGGAAGGGCATCCAGCCTCCGAAAAATAAAATTGTGGCAATCGAAGCGACTACGAGCATATTTACAAATTCAGAAAGGAAGAAAAAGGCGAACTTAATTCCTCCATATTCTGTATGGAATCCGGCGGTCAATTCCGATTCGGCTTCTGCCAAGTCGAATGGCCCTCTATTGGTTTCAGCTGTTGAGGCCGTTAGATAAAGCAAAAAAGCAATCAATGCAGGAATATGACCTTTAATGATCCACCATCCATCGCTTTGGCTTGCAATAATCTCTGATAAGCTCAGACTTTCAGTCATAATTACCATGGTCATAATAGCCAAGGTAACAGAAAGCTCATAAGAAACCACCATGGCTGCACTTCGCATTCCTCCAATCAAGGAGTATTTATTATTTGAAGCCCAGCCGCCTATTAAGATTCCCAAAACGCCCATCGAAGAAACGGCTGTTATAAAAAATACACCAATATTCATGTCCATTATTTGCAATCCCGGAGCAAAGGGAATGACTCCCAGAGCCAGAAAAGGAGTGAGCATGACAATAAAAGGTGCGAGATTATACAAAAACTTGTCGGCACTCTTGGTTGTTATCAGCTCTTTGGTAAGTAGTTTTAGGAAATCGGCCAAAGTTTGCAGTGATCCCCAAGGACCCACTCTGTTTGGCCCCAAGCGCAGCTGAAAAAAAGCAGCCACTTTTCGTTCTGCAAGAACAAGAACTAAGCCCATTAAAGCTACAAACACAATCAGCAAAGTACCGATAATAACCATTTCGGTAATCATTACAGCAGTAGGCGACATCAAGCCGCTAAGCCGCTCGTGTATTCCACCTGTTAATATAGAAAAATCGTAAATAGCGTTCATTATCTGTCAATATCTGGAATTACTAAGTCTAAGGTTGACATTATAGCCACAAGGTCTGCAATTTTATGTCCTCTGGAAATATGATCGAGAACAGAAAGATTGGAAAATCCGGGTGAGCGAAACTTAACACGATAAGGTGTTTTGTTTCCATCTGAAACCACAAATACGCCCAATTCGCCGCGTGCAGTTTCTACTCTTTGATAGAATTCTCCTTTTGGCAACTTTACAATCGCTTTCATGGGCGCCATTATTACCCCTTCCGGAATGTTGTCAATCAATTGGTCAATGATGGAAATGGATTCCCACATTTCGAATATTCTTGCTTTGTAGCGGGCATAAGCATCTCCTTCAACCAGAAGTATTTCGGTGAAATTTACCCGATCGTAGGCACTATAAGGATTTGTTTTGCGAACATCGCATGCAAAACCGGATGCGCGTCCGCTAGGTCCTGTAACGCCAAAAGAGATGGCGTCGGCAAGACTTAATTTCCCAATTCCTTTGGTGCGTTCGGTAAAAATAATATTGCCAGACAACAACTCGTCGTATTCGGGCAATTTGGTTTTAAATATTTTGATAAACTCCTTCACTTGTTTTTGGAAGTTGGGATGCAAATCGAACATCACACCTCCTGGAGTATTGTAATTCATGGTTAAACGTGCTCCTGTTGTTTCTTCCATGATGTCGTTTATCATTTCGCGATCGCGAAAAGCGTACAAAAATGTGGTGATTGCTCCCATGTCCATGCCCATTACTCCCCACCAAAGTTGGTGCGAGGCCAAACGTGTCAATTCACTCATAATTGTTCTAATCACTTTCACCCGATCGGAGACTTCTATTTCTAGGGCATTTTCGACCAACAAAGCCACGGCTTCGTTGTTCATATGTGCCGACAAATAATCCATGCGATCTGTGAGGTGGATAATTTGTTTGTAGGTGTCGAACTCCGCCATCTTTTCGATAGAGCGGTGAACATAACCAATATGAGGTTCTACGCGTTTGATGATTTCTCCATCCAAAGTGAGAACCAAACGCAATACACCGTGAGTAGAAGGGTGTTGAGGCCCCATATTCACAAAATATTCTTGCGTTCCGTCTTTGCTGATTAATTCTGCTTGCATTATCGTATCACCATATTTACTTCATCTTTATAATCCTTGCGTAGCGGAAAACCTACCCAATCGTCGGCAAGTAACAACCGACGCAGGTCGGGATGATTATTAAACCTAACTCCAAACAGATCATAAACTTCTCGTTCAAGAAGCTCGGCTGTTTTCCATATATCGCATATTGTATCCACTTCAGGATTGTCGTGGTTCGCAATTACTGCTTTCAGTACCAGTGAATGATTGTGTTTTGTAGAATGGAGATGATACACGGTAATAAAGTGGTCGTTCCAATCTACACAAGTCATGTTGAATAAATAATCGAAAAGCATTTGCTCGTCGAAACGTAATTTTTCCGCTAGGTTTCTAAATTTAGCTGCGGGAACGCTTATCTCAAGAAATTGTGCGCAAAGAGCGGAACTTGCTTCTGGTTCCCAATTCGAAATGAATTGTTGTATTTTTTCGTTTTCCATCGCTTAAAATCCTTCGTCAAATTGATCAGTAGAAATTGTTTTGTCGGCTACTTCGTTTTTTCTAATTTTCTCTTGAAGTTTCAAGAGTCCTTCTAGCAATGCTTCAGGTCGAGGTGGACAGCCCGGAACATATACATCGACAGGAATAATATGGTCGGCTCCTTTTACTACTGAATAGGAATTGTAAAAGAACGGACCTCCCGAAATAGCACATGCGCCCATGGCAATAACGTATTTTGGTTCAGGCATTTGATCGTACAGTCGTTTGAGAACTGGCGCCATTTTGTTTACGATAGTTCCTGCAATAACAATGAGATCGGCTTGGCGAGGAGTAGCTCTGGCCACTTCAAATCCAAATCTTGACCAGTCGTGACGAGAAGCTCCTGCTTGCATCATTTCAATTGCACAGCAAGAAGTGCCAAAAGTAAGAGGCCATAGCGAATTGGATCGTGACCAATTTAAAAGTTTGTCGTAAGAAGTAACAACAATATTTCCGCCATTACCACCCGGAATTATCTGTCCTGGGAAATTGTCAAGCGTTAATTCTTCAGGTTTAATTACTCCCATTTTAAAGCTCCTTTCTTCCATGCGTATAATAATCCTAATCCCAGAATAACAAAGAAAATAACCACTTCTACAAAAGCAGCTACACCCAATTCCTTGATAGACGTTGCTACCGGAACAATGAACACGGTTTCGACATCGAATATCAAAAATAAAATTGCAAATAGATAATAGCCCACTCTAAACTGTAACCAAGAAGGACCAGTAGTTTCTATTCCGCATTCGTAGGGCTCTTCTTTTACCTTATTCCAGCGTTTGGGACCTAATATCATGGCAGCGCCAATACCGCCTCCAACTAAGACAAGTCCGGTAAGGAACAGCATGATGATTGCCTCATTTCCCATATCGACCAAAATTTATTTGATTTATATTATTGTTAACTAATTCTTGAAAAATTGAAATTATAGAAAAGGGAAGTTTAAAAAAATCTGCAGCCTGAAACTGTATTGAGGACGTGCGAACCGAGGTTCCACGGCTATTGTAAAATGTTGTTTGATTTTTGAAAACGCTTGGTTGCAGAAGAAGAGGGGATAAATAAGTATATTTTGAAATTCTTGACCAATTGAAAGTGGCTACTAGCTCTAATAATAGATTAAGAGCTAAAAAATTTCTGTTTCTTTTCATTAAAATAGTAATCTCACATCTGTTTTTAGCGTCGGCAAAGGTAAAATAATTTTCTAATCTAGGTTTCCTTTTCAAATAAAATAAAGTAAATTTATGCATATATAAGAAGATTAGTAGTTTTTCCGCTAATTTTTGCTTGGTGAAGAGGAGGCGGTTTACATAAAATTAGGAAAGGAAAAATATAGATTGTGTTTTTATATTCCTAGGTAAAAGGTTCAAAAACCGCAAGGATAGAATAATTAATCCAATCAGGTTTAGGAAGAGTGCGTTGAAATTTTATTTTTGCTCTTTGTTTCTGTATAGAAGAGAAAAAGCCCCCCAAGAGTTAGAAATGAACTTAGAATTACTGAAAGCACGGATGGCGTTTGGTTTAGTGTGTTTTCGAGTGTTATTGAAGTTGACGAATCAAAGCTAGAAATAAAAGTTACGCCCACAATAATAGCATTGTTAATAATATGGGCAGCAATGGGAATCCAAAGGTTTTTTGTCCAATAAAAATAATAACCAAACAAGGCCCCTAAAAGTAAGCGAGGCACGAATCCGAAAAATTGGAAATGCAGAAAACTAAAGGTTGCAGCGGCGAGCCAAACGGATAGATGAGGTTTTTTTGTCCAACGTACTAAGAGCGATTGTAGAACTCCCCTGAGCAACAACTCTTCGCCAAGTCCTGCTAAAAGAGCCATAATAATCAGGTTTACAATAAGACCGGATAGGCTACTGTCAATTAAAAAAAGCTCGGTCAACCGAAGAGCTTCTGCTTCCATTTTTCTCATCCAGAACTCTATTTTTTGTAATCCCGCTGGAAAATGTATATCTGAATTAAGCTGTAAAACCCAATTGATAAATGGAGAGCTTACCAATCCAATAAGAATTGCCAAAAAAACTAAATTGATTTTGGGTTTTTTATCAACACCTAAAAAGGTAAATAGATTTGGAGAAACCAAATAGGCGAAAAGGAAACTTGGAATGACAAACAAACCGATTTGACTAATCATTTGAAAATATTTCATCAACGCAATATCCTGAGATGTTTCACCCTGATTCATTCTTTCAAAAGCATCAAAGATATTTCCATCTACAAAAGGAATGGCTGTCAAAATGCCAAAAGGAGTAAAAATGAGGCTAGAGCCAAAGAGCAATACAAGCAAAATCAGCAACTGTTTTCGGGCTGAACTATTTTCAAAAAAGGGCATATTCAAATATTTCTGTAAAAATACATAAATTAGTACAAGTGAATTCTTTCCGGCTTAACAAATTGGAATGCTGATGGAAGTAATTTCTTTAAAACAAAACTTTTATTCTCAATTTGCGTATGAGTCTAATAATGAGAAAAAAGCAAGTGGAAATACAAACAAGCAATTATTAGAGCGTAAATTATTGAACGATAGAAATATAAGTAGATAAAAATAGAAATACTGAAATTAAACAAAGTTCCATGAGTAGTTTTAAGATATTTGTTGTTGAAGACGATCGAATTTTGGCACGACGGATGGCTTATGAATTGGAGATGAACCCCGATTTTGAAGTTGAAATGTTTTACGATGGGGAGAGTTTTTTAAAACGCCTGAACGAATCGCCCGATGCCATTACACTGGATTATTTATTGCCTGACACCACCGGTGCCGAAGTGCTCATTAAAATATTATCTTATAATCCCGCCATTCCTGTATTAATTATTTCCGGCCAAAAAGACATCGTTACCGCCCTCAATTTGATGAAAGAGGGTGCCTACGATTATTTAGTCAAATCGGATGATATGATTAAAAAGTTGCGCAACATTATGTCGAACATCCAAGAAAAGGTGATGTTGCAACGGAAGGTTCATGCGCTCGAGAAAGAGATAAGCAAAAAATACCGATTCACCAATTTGATGATTGGAAAAAGTACGGCTATGGTGCCTGTTTTTGAATTGATGGAAAAGGCGATTCGCAGCAACATAACAGTTTCGATTTACGGCGAAACGGGTACCGGAAAGGAAATGGTAGCCAAGAGTATTCACTACAATTCGCCGCGCAAAAATCAAGGTTTTGTCGCTATCAATGTGTCGGCGATACCTCGAGAACTAGTTGAAAGCGAACTGTTTGGTTTCGAAAAAGGAGCTTTTACAGGTGCTCAGCAGAAAAAATTTGGAAAATTTGAAGATGCCCATTTAGGAACTTTGTTTTTGGATGAGATTGGTGATATGGATATCAATATGCAAACAAAACTTCTAAGAGTACTTCAGGATGGTGAATTTTCGCGGTTGGGTAGCAATAAAACCCAGAAAGTAGATTGTAGGGTAATCATTGCAACGCATAAAAATCTTGCCGCAGAAGTAAAAAAGGGAAACTTTAGAGAAGATTTATACTACCGTTTGTTGGGCTTGCCAATCGAATTGCCTCCTTTGCGAAGCCGTGGGAGCGATATTGTTTTGTTGGCCCATCATTTTATTCGCCGGTTTTCGGAAGAAAATAATCTTCCGGTAAAAGAATTGTCGTCGGAAGCCATTCAAAAACTCACTTCCTATCATTTTCCGGGCAATGTACGCGAATTGCAAGCCGTGATCGAATTGGCATTGGTATTGTCCAACAGCAAAACAATTGAGGCGTCCGACATCAATTTTAATTCAGTTGAAGGGATGGAGGACTTGTTTACAAAAGATCTTTCTTTGAAAGAATATGATTATCAAATAGTCAGAATTTATTTGGAGAAGTTCGACAACGATATTCCTGCTGTCGCCGAAAAACTCGAAATAGGAAAATCAACTATTTACCGAATGCTTGCCGAGGAAAAAAAGCGTAAAAAAAGAAGATAATCTATGGAAATAGTTTTCCTTCAGCAGAAAAAAGGGAGAACAAATCCATTCCCGGCTCCAAAAGCTTGGTATGTAGCCCACTCATTTTGGCGGCAGCAATATTCAAATCAAAATCGTCGATAAAAAGCGTTTCGTTTTTCGAAAGGACATTTTCTTCTATCACCAACTTAAAGCTTTCCAAATCGGGTTTTCGCAAGCCTATTTGATGTGAGAAATAGAGTTTTTTGAAAGAAGAAACAAACAAATCTTCGAGCCCTGTGGTTTTGAGTTCCGAAAAAAAATAGTCGTAATGAATTTGATTGGTGTTGCTTAGTAAAAATAAATTGTAATGCTGAGCTATTTTACGCACAAGAAGGAGTCTTTCTTTGTCAAATCCTAACAAGAGTGCGTTCCATGCCCTATCTATCGCCTGCAACGAACAATTTGTCGGGAGATATGCACGCAATGCTTTTCTGAAATCTGCTGGGGCGATTTTTCCTGTTTCGAAATTTTCAAACAGTTTTGTTTGAACGGCATGGCTATACAATCTGTCAAAATAGGCCAACCCCAATTGTACAAAAGCATATTTGGTTTTCTGGTGATCGATGTCGTAAATCACTCCGCCAAAATCGAAAATTATATTTTTTATCATTCAATAAAATTGTTAAAAGACAAAAAGCCCAAATGTGAAAAAAACACATTCAGGCTTTTTGGTCGATCGTAACGTATTAAAATTCTTTTTTTAACTGATTGACCCAGATATGAATGCGTTGTTCGCTAAGCTCCGCTTGCTGGTCTTCGTCCAATGCCAAGCCTACAAAAAATCCATTTTCTTCCGCTTTCGAATCGGAAAAATCATAGCCTTCGGTAGGCCATTTTCCAACAATTTTAGCGTGTGCGTTCTTAAAGGCGTTGTAGATAACTCCCATTCCATCCACGAAGTTCGACGGCCATAAAACTTGATCGCCTAAACCAAAAAGAGCAATTTTTTTGTTTGTTAAGTCCAGCGTACTTAAAAGTTTGAAAAACGAATTCCAAGGATTCTCGCTCGAAGTGCCTTGCCAGGTTTCTGATCCTAACGTGGATCCGCCAACAATAAAATTTTTGTTTTGAAGGAAAGTGTCCGCATTTATTTCTGATAGCGACATTAGCTTTAGTTCGCCATACTCTTTGGCAATCATTTTGGCTGCATTTTCGACATTGCCACCAGTAGGCCAGTAAAATAAAATAGTTGTATTCATTTGGTTTTATTTTCAGATTTTAAAAGGTAAAAATAACAATTATTTACGAAAGCAAATCAACAA
>DYSK01000004.1:11825-33249 GCA_020718315.1 Draconibacterium orientale | reverse complement strand
TTCGGCCACTTTTTTGCCTTCTGCCACTGTTCGAATAATAACCCCAAAGTTTTGTGGTTTGATACTACTGATAAGTCTTTTTAGTCGTTTTCTTTCGTCGCTACTCTTTATTTTTTGAGAAACAGAAATTTTGTCGGAAAAGGGCATGAGTACAAGGTATCGGCCGGCAAAAGAAATCTCGGTGGAAATACGCGGCCCTTTTGAGGAAATGGGCTCTTTTGCTACCTGAACTAAAATTTGCTGATTTGGTTTTAATACTTCGCCAATTTTGCCGGTTTTCTCGATATCATTTTCCAATTCAAATTCGGAAAAATCAAAATTTTCTTTGCTCCCACCCATAACTTGGTGAGTGTATTTAACGAGCGAACGAATCTGTGCCCCTAAATCGAGGTAATGCAAAAAAGCATCCCGTTCATAACCAACATCAACAAATGCCGCATTCAAGCCGGGCATTATTTTTCGTACTCTACCTAAGTAAATGTCGCCAACACTAAAATTGTTGTTATTCTTATCTTGATGAATTTCAACAAGTTGACCTTTTTCCAATAAGGCAATTTCTACTTCCGAGGAGCGAGAATCGATAATTAATTCTTTATCCACATATTTGTTTTTAGGTAAATGATTGAGCACTTAGCTTTTAAGTGCCTGAAGAAAACAAGGAAGGAAGGTATTCTAATAAATTGAAGGCATACGCCAAAAAAATCATTATCTATAAAAAGCAAGATTTGTTATGCAAAACATCTGTATTGCATAACAAATCTCAGCTCGCATAAATAAAATTATTTCTTTTTATGCCGATTTTTTCTAAGACGTTTTTTGCGCTTATGCGTGGACATCTTATGTCTTTTTCTTTTTTTTCCGCTTGGCATTCTACTTTGTTTTTAGCAATTATTTAACATTACCTTTAACCTCGCTAACAAATGTTTTCGCAGGTTTAAAAGCTGGTATATTGTGTGCAGGAATAATGATGGTTGTGTTTTTAGAAATATTCCTTCCTGTTTTTTCAGCTCTTTTTTTAATAGTAAAGCTACCAAAGCCTCTTAAATAAACATTTTCGCCACTAGCCATTGATGATTTAATAGCATCCATAAATGCTTCAACAGTTTTTTGAACGGCAACTTTTTCTACCCCAGTTTTGTTGGCAATATCAGCTACAATTTCTGCTTTTGTCATGATAATATCGTTTTAAATTATTTCTTTAAATTTGTAATGGGATGCAAAGATATATATTTTTTTATACTACAAAAGAATATTTTATTCTTTTTTAATGCTAAATAGCTCACTTATAATTGTTTTAATCACTTATGTCAATAACCCAAGTACTTATTCACTGGTATCGTAGTAATAAACGATCATTGCCTTGGCGAAACACCAACGATCCATATAGAATATGGCTCTCCGAAATCATCATGCAACAAACCCGCATTGATCAAGGATTGGCTTACTTTCAGCGATTTATTGAGAAATTTCCGACGCTTACAGACTTAGCTCAAGCGGAAGAACAAGAAGTTTTACGCCTTTGGCAAGGATTGGGCTATTATACCCGAGCAAGGAATTTACATGCAAGTGCCAAGCAAATTCTGAATGAGTATGAGGGCGTTTTCCCGTCGGATTACGCTTTGATTTTAAAGCTTCGAGGTGTTGGAGAATATACTGCTGCTGCAATTTCTTCCTTTGCCTTTGGCCAGGCTTATGCAGTGGTTGATGGCAATGTTTATCGGTTTTTGGCTCGCTATTTTTCGATCGAAACCGCTATTGATAGCCGTGAAGGACAAGTTCTATTCAAAGAGTTGGCAAATGACTTCATAGACAAAAATAGCCCTGCTTTGTTCAATCAAGCCATCATGGAATTTGGCTCGCTTCAGTGCAAACCGCAAAATCCGAATTGCACAATATGTCCCTTTCAGTCTTCTTGCAGGGCGTTTGCAGAAAACAAAATCACACTGCTTCCTGTAAAAAAGGAAAAACAGAAAGTTAAGAACCGTTATATTTTCTATATTGTTGCCCAAGACTTTAAGGGAAATATTCTGATGAAAAAACGAAACGAAAAAAATATCTGGCAAAACCTCTATGATTTTCCTTTGATTGAAACCGAACAAATCGTTTCTGAAAATGAAATCATCGAAAAACTATTTCATCCGCCCTTTTTCAATTCGAATGATTTCATCCTAGATGAATTTTCGGCTGAAAGTATTCATCTATTATCCCACCAAAAATTGCATCTTCGGTTTATAAAAATCCATTTTACGTCGTTCGAAAACGAATTCTACCGCGCTTATACAAAAGCAGAAATTGAACAACTTCCACTGCCTCGACCTATTGAGCATTATTTGAGTCGAAATTCTACTCAATAAAAATGCTGTATTTTGTTACTTTTGCAAAAAAATAGTCCATGATTTCAGTTAAACCTTTTGCCTTTAACCCGTTTCAAACCAATATGTATGTATTGAGCGACGAAAGTTTGGAAGCCATTGTTATTGATCCATCTTTTTCCAACGCCCAAGAATATGCTTATTTTGATAATTATATTTTAAATAATAAGTTGAAATTGGTGGGTGTTTTCAATACTCATCTGCATTTCGACCATTGTTTAGGTGCTGATTACCTTCACCAAAAATACGGCTTAGACTATGCTGCTCATATCGACGGTTTGCCATTTATTGATGGAGCAGCAAAACAAGCTTCCTATTATGGTTTGCAAATTACAGAGATTTTTGCACCCAAATTGTTTATCACTGGCTCCGATAAAATCAAATTTGGGAAGAACGAATTGCGTATTTTAGAAACACCCGGACATGCCGCCGGAAGTCTCTGTTTTGTGTCCGACACGGACAAGTTTGTGATTACGGGCGATGTGCTATTCAAAGAAAGCATCGGACGAACCGATCTGCCTACCGGCGATTTGGATCTGCTTTTGGATAGCATTTATACCAAGCTTTTTTCTTTGGGTGGCGATTATAAAGTTTATCCGGGCCATGGGCCAAAAACCAGTATTGCCGAAGAAATTGCCGGAAATCCTTTTCTCAAATTTGGCGAAATACATTAGTTACATCCAATTGCATCATACAATTGAAATGCTTTTTGGGACATTTGTCGAACCCAAGTTTACTGCACGGACGACAGTTTAGATCTTTGTTTTCAAGAACTACCACCTGCTCGGGTTTTTGAGGAACATATGGATACATTCCGAATTCTGGGACGGTATTTCCCCAGAGCGAAACAATTTTCTTTTGATAGGCGGCAGCAATATGCATCAATCCGGTGTCGCCTGAAATAACCATTTCGGCGTCACGTATAAAAGCGGCCGATTGGTTTAAGGAAAAAGCCCCGCAAGCATTAAACAGCATACGTTTCGGATTCTCTTTTATCAATTTTTCGGCCATTTCCACTTCTGTTTTTCCGCCAAGGAGCAAAATAGGCAAAGGCGAAAGTTTCGCCATCTCATTCCATTTTTCAAATGGAATCTTTTTAGTAAAATAAGTTCCAGCCAAAGCAAATGCCACATATTTGTTATGAAATAATTCCGGCAAATGGAATTCAACTTCCTGATTTCCTTCAAAATAATCAAGCCCACCGAAATCGTTCTCCACACCAATCGTTCTCAAAGAATCAAAATACCGATCCACAATGTGTTTATTTGGCATGCGATTGATTTTGAATTGAACGAGCAAAGATTTCTCGAAATTCAACTTATCGAAACTGATGCTTGCCACGCCGAGCATTCTTTTTACAATAAAACTTCTCAAATTTTTATGCAGGTCGATAATTAAATCGAATTTCTCTTGCTTTAATTGTGGAATCACCTCGTTTACAGATTGTTCAAAAGTGTGAATTTTGGTGAGATACGGATTGTTTTCCAAAATAGAAACAAAACGCTTTTTGCTAAGAAAATGAACTTCAGCGCCTTTCAATTGCAGTTTCAGCGCACGTATTACGGGCGAAGTCAACACAATATCGCCGATGGAACTAAACCGAATAAGGAGTATTTTTTGCATTTCGACTGTTTTCATTTTTTGGCTTGTCTTCCGGAAACGATTCCTCGAAAATGTTTCGAAGCATTTTTTCACAAAACTAAGTATTATCCTGCATTCTTTACCATATTTGCAGCTCAATTTGACACTATGAAACCGGAAACCAAAAGCTTGTGGGCTATTCATCTATCTGTTTTGCTATTTGGCTTTGCCGGATTGTTTGGAAAATGGGTTCATTTGCCTGCCGAACTGATTGTTTTTGGGCGTGTGTTTTTTGCTGCCGTTTTCTTATTTATCTACATTTTTATTGGAAAGAAATCGTTTCGGTTGTCCTCTTTACACGATTATTTTACGCTCCTTTTGGCCGGAATTTTGTTAGCTTTTCATTGGTTTACATTCTTTTTTTCAATCCAAATTTCGAGTGTAGCCATCGGGATCTTAGGCGTTTCTACTTTTTCGATTTTCAGCGCCTTGCTCGAGGCATTATTTTTTAGAGAAAAGTTCTGTTATAAAAATCTGATTCCTGCATTTTTGAGCGTTGTAGGGATTTATATTATTTTGCCGGAGTTCAGCCTGAAAAACGACGTTTCTTTCGGCCTATTTCTGGCAATCATTTCCGGTTTTGCTTTCGCTATTATCTCTTTTTTGAACCGAAAACAAGTGCAAATGTACAGTGGCAGCCTTGTTGCTTTTTATCAAGATTTAAGTGCTACTTTGGTTTTGATACCGATCCTGTTTTTTGTCGATTTAAAAATAAGTATCATAGAGATTGGTCAGTTGGCTTTGCTTGGCGGAATATTTACCGCTATTGCTCACACACTGTTTATTAGCGGATTGAGTAAAATAAAAGTTCACAAAGCCAGTGTTGTGGCCAATATGGAACCTGTTTATGGTATTCTTTTTGCCTTTTTTCTGCTGAACGAACGGCCAGAGACTTCCGTATTGCTGGGTGGTTCTATCATTGTTGGGATGGCTTTTTGGGTAAGCTTAAGAAAAACCATTTAAAGCAATTTTATCAATATGTTTTGGTCATTGTTTCGGGAATAACCAAAATAAAATCGGCTTTGTTCTTATAGTCTTCCTCCAAGTCTTTCACTTCTTTTTGCTCAATACTGGTGATGGTCAAAATTTTTAAATCGGGCTTCGCTTGCAACAAATACCAGACAATTCCTTGAAAATCGTCGGAATGATAAGCCCCGTTGAAATGAAGAAACAATTTCCCATCGCTCCAGTTTTCAAGAATAAACTGAGCCATAGTTGCATCTTTTAAAGCTTGCGCTTTTGGCGTATTTACATTCACATGTGGCGAATCTTTTATGCTCTCCAGCATATTTTTGTAGCCCGAAAGAGTGCTGTCGTACTTGATAGGCAGTTTGGCTATAAACTCTTTTGCTTTCGCCGAAAGGCTGTCTAAAGCAATCAATCCTTTGCTGTTCACTAAGGAAGCATATCGGCGAGGCACGTTTGTAGCAACAAAACGCAAATTGCTGTCTTTGGCAAATTCGAGCAAAGGCTTATAATCAGTTTTATAATTGGGCCAAAGCCTCAGTTCTTTTTCGAAATTGACTGTCTTTATATTGCCATCAAAATATTCATCGATAATAATTTGATTGTCGGTTTCGAACATTTCGGCACCCAACACCAAGTCTTTTCCCTTTAGAGCGTAAAAATCTTTTGTCAATTCAAATTGCAACCAATGTGAAACGGGATTGTTATGCATTTCGCCAAAAAAAACGATATCGACTTCTTCCGAAGCTTTGAGAATTTTTTCATATTGAACCGCTTTTCCGTTTTTGTCGAAGATTTGATAGGCGAGTTTGTCTGTTTTAAAGGCATAAAATAAGGAGATTGTTAGCACCAGAATGCCAAATTTTGCTTTTTGCATGTAGTTTGAAGATAAAGATTTTAGTTTACAATTGTTGCGTTTTCAATCAAAACCTCATAAAAATAGCCATAACCAAAGTCTTTATTTAGTACAACTACTCCTTCAAAAGTAACAATATCTTGAACGTTCACCGCCATTTTGGTAGTGATAGTCAGGTCGTATTTGTCGTTGAATGAAGTGCCATCTTGAATATGTACCCAATTGGTATTCATGATTGCCTCAGAATATTTCACTACTTCGCCTCTAATTTTTATTTTTTTTCCTTCATATTTTTGAAGGTTTTCATAAAGCTGTCCAATGCTAATCGCATCTTTCGGAATTTCAATGCTTAACTCTTGTTTTTCTGTTGTAATTTTTCCGCTCGATTTTGTTGGCATAGAAGATGGCGCTTCGGTTTGTCCCAGATCGGAAGGATTTTTAGATACTTTCATCAAGAAAACAACTTCTTCGAATGGTCGGTTGAGCTCTTTGCTATAAAAATCTTTCATCACCAAAGGTTCGGTATAATAAAATACATCTCCTACTTTTGCGTCTTGCTCTGTTATGGCAAACCATTTTAAACTATCGCCTTGTTCGCCCAACAAATAAATATATCCTCCTGCTGCAATGGTCTCTTTAACAACAAAGTTTTCGAATGCGCTTTTGTTTTCGGCTTCGGGTTTCGGGCTGTTTTTGCAACTTACCAAGGCGGTAAGCAACAAAATAAAGATTAAACTTGGAAATTTCATGACTATTTTTTTATCAAAGTAAAGAATTATTTTTTGAAAAAAGTGTTAATAAATTGTTAGAGTCTGCGAATCAAAAACGTGTTCGAATACCAAAGTAAATGCGATTGTATTGATTGTCGGTTTCGAAAACCCCTTCGTAGGAGCTCGATAGGCATAAAAAACGATTTATTTGCCAATCGATATTGATCTCCGCAATAGATTGATTGAAAGGAGCTGTAGTGTTTACAAAGTTGTAATCGACATAGCGGTAACTTATTCCGGTATTCAGCTTTCCTTTTAATAAATCTTTATCGAAGCGGGCTCCATATATCTGCCCATCGAGATAAGCAGTTTGAAGTAGATTGGCTGTGACACTCAGATTCGCTTTCAAAAACGGAAGTTGAGCATAACGAACATACGCATTCACGTTTTTTGTAGGCCGATTGTCTTCCGGGCGATTGCGATAGCTTGCGCTGGCGCCTACCGAAATTTTCTTAAATGGCCTATAATTCATCTGAAACCGATATCCTTGACGAGTTGAAGATTCCAAAATACTGTCGGCGATGTTCTGAAAAGTTTCGTAATAAATTACATTTTTTCGGGCATCATAAGAAATGCTGGCATTGAGTTTTTCGCTAAAACGATATCGCAAAGAAGAATACATACTCGTGAGACTTAATTGATTTACCGGAAGCCCATTTTCCAAACGATACATATCTATTTCGAACGAAACAAAAGCCTGAACATTTTTAGCCAAGGAATTGACGTGCTGAAAATACATAAAACGTCTATCGGTTTTTCCATTGTTTTTTTGTTCAAATATCGAAAATGTATTCTCCATAATTCCGGCTTTGCCTTGAAGAGTATGTGCCGCATACACCCCAAACTCAAACAAATTCATGTCAAAACTGTAATCGATAAAGCTGGGGCGAGAGCCCACAGCAGCTCCCAAAGTGAAATTCCGAAGCCTGCTCTCGGCTTGCAAACCATCAATAGCTCCAACATTGGCAATTTTTGTATTTATTTTCCGCCCGAGCCAAAGGCTTGTGTTTTCAGAAAGATCGTAGCGTGCGGCCAAAGTATAAATTTTCAAATCGCTCAAATTGATTGGCACAGCCACCCCATCGTAAATCCGATGCGAAAAAGCGAGGTACGATTCGATCGATAATCGTGAATTTGCAAGCTGTTTTGCATTCAAGTTGAACGTATAACGAAAACGCTGGTTGTCGTTGGTGAAATTATTTGACAAATTGGAATAGCTCGACAGCTTAATTTGTCCCCAGACCGCTTGTTTAAATTTTTTATCCTTTTCAATCGGTGCTGTAGTTTCCACTATTTTCACTTCATTTGTTTCGGGCAATAAAGAAAGTTTTGTTTCCTGTGTTTCTTTTGGAAGCCTTTCTGCAATTCGAACCTTAGCATAAACCAATTCTTCGACAGCAAAATTTTCCCCTTCAAAAGGTTTTGCAACACAAGAAATAGATGAAAGTTGCTGTACAATCAAAACAGCTCTATAAACGCCTTCCTTCTGTTTAAAAAGCGTATCTCCTTGTTGCAAACCTTCGGTAGAAACAAACTTCACATAGATATTCTGAGAACTAACATAGGAAACCTTTCCTTCTGTAAATGCTGTATTTATCTGAGCCGACAAAGCCAAGCTCATTAAAAGCAAAAACACGCTAGACGTAATTTTATTTCTGATTTTCATATTCTCTGTATTAATCTGCTTTTCCCGTTGGATGACATGTTAGGCAATTCACGCTGTTGTACACATATCCGTTTTCGTCTCTGTGTTGATTGTCGGTATCTGTTTTGTTGTGCTCGTGGCAATCGATGCAGGAAAAAAGAGCATAATTATTGCTTACAGTATGGCAATCGGAACAATTGTTCCATTCGCCTTTGTGTGTACCACTATAAATGGGAAAATACGAAGCATCGTGATCGAAAGTGCTTGGTTTCCACGCATTCTGAGTATGACAACTTGTACAGTCAATCGCGAAATTTGCCGCAAGATGGTTCGGATCTGTGGTTTGATTGTAATCGTCGGCATGGCACCCAAAGCAAGTATTTGGCGTATTTACATATCCCGCAGCATGACACGATGCGCATTCGCTGGCTATTGCAGCATGCGCTCCTTCCAATACATAAAAATCATTGTGAATATCAAAACGCGCCGGTTTCCAGTCCGGTTTGATTGTGTGGCATTCCAGACAATTTATTGAAAAATTCAACTGCAAATGGGGCGGATTTAGCGACGCATTGTAATCTGCTAAATGGCACGATTCACATTCGGGAGAAGGCTTTTGAATGCTGCCTGGAACATGACATAAAGTACAATCGACGATTGCATGCCCTTCTGTTAAAGGAAAAAAACCGTGCTCAAAACCACCCGAAGCCCAACCAGAGGTTCGCATATTGTGGCAGTCGAAACATTCGGTCGAATAGCCAGCCGATTGATGGTTGGGAGTGGTTGTTGCTAAGTATTCCGCTTTATGACAATCAAAACATTCTACGCCCAATGGACGGAATTGAAGCAAATTATCGGAAAGATGACAATCGAAACAATCGGCATTGGCATGCGCGCCAATCAAAGGAAACCGGCTGTTGAAATGAATTTCATTTACGTCTTCAATTACCCACGATTTAGACGTGTGGCACATTGCGCAATTGTTTCCCAAGGTGTTTTGATGTACATCCAAATGGCACGAAGCGCATTCGTTTTGCCCTTTTTCATCCAAAAAACTCAAACTCAAATGACACATTTTACAATCAATTTGTTGGTGTTGTCCTTGCAAGTCGAAAGCGGTCTTGGAATGATCAAAAGTACTCGTTAATGAATTCACTTTCCAATTTCCTGTGGTATGACAGACAGCGCAATCAATTAAGAGTTTTTCGCCATGAGGTGATTTTTGTGCAAGAATTACCAACGGAAGCAAAATCCCAAAGATTAAGAATGACAGTTGACGCATTTGAACTCTTTTATTTTGTAAATGACGTATTTTTTTGATTCTCTGATTTCTTCTTTATGACAGTCCTTGCACTTTACTTTTGCGTGAGCGCCATCGAGTGGAAACAAAGTTTTGCTGTGATCGAAATTCTGTATTGTCCAGTTTTCGAAAGAATGGCAACGAACGCAATCGCTTTTGCCATTGATTTCAAATTGTTGTTTATGAACGTCGTTGTGGCATTCTGTACAATTGCCTTCGAGCGTCGAAAACTTCTGAATGACGAGCCCCGTTTCGGTTTTTGGAAAATGGCAGCTTCGGCAATTCTGTTTTAGGTGAGCACCTTTCAGTTCAAAATCGGTTAGCTTGTGGTTGAATTGAATGTTTTTCCACTCATTTTCGGAATGGCACGACTTACAATCTTGCTTGGGATAAAATTTCTCAGCAATTAAGCCTTTATGAATATCCTGATGGCAATCAACACACACTTTGCCAATTGCCTTGAAATGCCAAGTTTCGGTTTTTAGATGGCAGCTAAAACAAGGTGTTGCAAGGTGAGCACCATTTAAAACAAATGCCGATTGATTGTGCTTTTCGATGGGGAAAGTGGATGGTTTGAATCCATTTACCGAATGACAATCGGCGCAATTTGGGTCTTGATTGTTTTTGTCTAATTCGTTTTTGTGATAATCCAAATGGCAATCGGTACACATTTTAAAAGGCAAAGCATCGGTATAATTCTTTTTATGACAAACCTTGCAATCTACTTTTGCATGCTTTCCCAGCAAAGGATAACTGGTTAAATTGTGGTTGAATGTTGCAATCTGTTTGATCTCTTTAAACGAGTTTTCGCTATGGCAAGAGATGCAATTTTGGCCAAACTTATTTTCATGAATATCTTTGTGACAAGCCGTGCAGTTATCAAATTTTAATCCAGTAAATTTTTGATAATTCACGCCATTGCGAATCTCTTTGATGTGGCATTTGCCACAATCGGCGGTTTTGTGTTTGCCATTTAGAACAAATTTGGTTTTGTTGTGGTCAAAGTTGAGAACAGGCTTAAAAGCTTGATGGTTATGGCAATCGACGCAATTTTTAGAAAGACTTCCCTGATGAAAATCGACATGACAACTTAAACATTCATTCCCCAATCCAAGAAAAGTTTTTTTGCTCAGCTTTAGCTTTTCATCCTTTATCAGTTCTTTCTTATGACAATTTTCACATTTTATTTCGGTGTGTTTGCCCAGCAATTTAAATCCTGTAAGCGCGTGATTAAACGTATCTGTTTTGAATCGAATAATTTCAAAGTTTTTTCCATGATGGTCGTTGTGACAAGCAGCGCACGATTTTCCTGCAACTTGTACAGAGGCATGAAATCCTTTTTTCTGATCGATTCGGCTCTTGATTTCGGTATGGCAACTTAAGCATTTCTCGTTGGTAACCTTTTCGCCCAACAAATGGCATTGTGTACAGTTCCGAATGCCTTCTAAATAGGCATGAGCTTGAGCCAAATCGCCCGGAGATATCTGAGCATAGGCCATGAAATATAGAAAGGTAAATAAGACTAAAACCAATTTCTTTTTCGCTTTTTTCATCCTATTTACTTATTATGTGTTAAAACAGCTTGACCAAATTTACGCGATATTTCAACTCCGGCTTTTTGCAAAAATTCGGTAGGGAGCTCGCCTCCGGCAAATATATAAACCCGATCTGCAGCAATATATGTTTCATTTTCCAATGCGTCTTCTCTTAATTTCACTCCCATTTCATCAATCGAAATTACATTCGATTGGAAACGAACTTCCACTTTTCCATTCGAAATATACTGTATAATCTTTTCTTCGTTTTTTGGCTTCGCCCGATTAAAAGCTTTGCTTCGGTAGGAGATGCACACTTTGTTTCTATCGGCAAGCAACAATGCAGCTTCAATAGCTGTATCGCCGCCTCCAACAATGAGGATATTTTTCTCTTGAATCAATTCGGGCTCAAGCAGTCGATAGGCCACTTTTTCAGTGTTTTCGCCATCGACTCCCAGTTTTTTTGGAGTTCCTCTCCGTCCAATTGCAAGCAGTACTTTTCTTGAGGTCATTTTCTCGCCTTTGGCTGTTTCTACAATAAACCGGCCTTTTTCCTTCACAATATGATCCACTTTTGTATTCTGTCGGATTTCAATCTTATTGTTGGTGAGTACGCTATTCCACAATGTGAGCAATTCCGTTTTGCTTGTTTCATAAAGTTTCACTTGTCCATAAAGAGGCAAATCCATGGCAGAAGTCATCACTATTTTTGTTCGCGGAAAAGTAAAAACAGTTCCGCCCAAAGTATCTTGTTCGAGGGTAATGAAATTCAAATTGTGTTTTTTTGCCGTTAATGAAGCGGCTATTCCGGCCGGCCCCGAACCAACAATAATTAAATCAAAATCGGCCTCCACCGTTTTGTCTATGGTTTTAATCATATTTTCAACAGCTTGTTTTCCTTGTTCTACGGCATTTTTTATAAGTCCCATTCCGCCCAATTCGCCTGCAATATACATTCCGCCCACATTTGTTTCGAACGTATGATTCACATGAGGGAGATCAACACCGCGTTTTTCCGTCCCAATATAAAGGCTGATGGCTTCGGTTGGACAAGCGTGAAAACAAGCTCCGTGACCAATGCATCTCGAAGCATTTATGGTGGTCGCTTTTCCTCTTACAATTCCCAGAATGTCTTTTTCCGGACAAGCTTCGATACAAGCGCCGGTTTGGATGCAACTATTGATATCAATAATCGGATGTAGCGAAACCGGTTCGTACAAGCCGGCCGCTTTTGCACGTTCTATTTTCTTTTCGACTTTTCGCGATTTACTTCTTTGCTGAAGCACATAATACAGAATTAGTCCTACAGTAAATAGGAATACGACTGAATAAATGATGACACTTTCGATGAATGTATCTTCCATAGCTAAAAAATCCACCTATATCCAAATAGAATTGTTACTCCAACATGAACAAGCATGATCACAATCATCAAAATGGCAAACGGCAGATGAACCACATGCCAGAATTCAAATAATTTTTGCATGGTTTTCAAGCGTTTTATTCGGTTGTTGATGCTTATTTCTGTTTTAAAGAGTCTTAATACATTATTTCTTTCCTTCCGATTTAATTCCAATCGAGTCAGCATTGCTTTAATCGATTTTAAATCGCTATTTTCTGATTCCATCGAAGAGCGGACTTGAATCAAAACCTCGTCAGGTATCGCATATTTCTTCTTTAAGTCTTGTGTTATTGTCCATTTATAGTCTTCAATTTCAGTTAAACTCATCGTTCTTCCTTCTATGGTTTTTGGAATTTGCAAATAAATAAATCGGCCAACTACACCACTCAAGGCTACAGCAACCATACTCCAAAAACTGACAGAAACCAATCCACCAAACTTAAATGCAGTATGAAAAACAATCAATATCGGCCCTAAAGTGCACAGAAAAATATGAAACTCGAGCCAATGTTTTAGTATTCCAATTCTTGAAAAGACTTTCAGCCGCTTTCTGGCCATATATAAAAAAACGCCACTCAGCATCAATAGGCTTCCAAAAATTCCCAGACCATGTCCAAAATTTCCGCTTGGTTTAAATATTTCGTGGTCTGGATGAAAAAAACGCTGATCAACAGCTTGTGAATAATACGAAAATCCGACGTAAACCAAGCCAATTAAGGCGGCAAAAACCGTGGCAGTCATGCTGGCTAAAAAAATTCGATGGGTTGTAGCTTTCACTTTATGATTGAAATAAAATTACAAATTAACGTGAATGAAAGCATAAAATTACATATTTGGTATTAACATACCTAAATAAGTAATTATATAGATGTATTCTAAATAACGAAATTGGATTTGATAGAAAAATTGACGCGAAAGAAAATGATACTTTTACAAGCCTTTCAATTCTTTGGCATTAAAAGTAAAGGGAAGTAAATCGGAAATTCCATTAATAATTTGGACACGACCACCTGGTTCGGAGAGTATTACGCGCATTTTCATCTGAAACAAATGTTCGTACTCAGCCATTACTTGTCGGCAAGAACCGCAAGGTGCCAATGGTTTATTGAATTTTACTGCTTCTGATTCCACCGCAACGGCAATGGAAAGCATTGGAACATTTGGGTAGTTTGCCGAAGCATAATACATTGCCACACGTTCGGCACACAATCCGGATGGATAAGCTGCATTTTCTTGATTATTTCCGCTTACAATTTCGCCATTGGCTAACAAAACCGCGGCACCAACACGAAATTGAGAATAGGGCGCATAGGCCGATTTACAAGCCAATCGAGCTTTATCAAGCAATTTTCGGTCTTGTGGATTGAGTTCATCAAAACTCTGGTAATCTTCAATTTCGATTATATGCTGAATTTTTTTCATCGCTTTGTATTTTATTGTGTTTAAAGCATCCAAGAGAGTATGTTGTAAAAGCAATTTTGGATTCGTTTGTTTGTGTCAAATCTTTTTGGCATAGTGTTTTTGTTTTCCTGTTTGCGTTGTTGTTTGCGCAAAAATTAGTCCAAAACCGCATTGCTGGGTTGCAAATTTACAAAAAAAGCCGATTTGTTCAAAAATTATTCAAAGCGGAAGATCGTTTGGATTCTGTCCGGCCCTACAGAAACAATTGAAACCGGAACTTCCACCTGATGTTCGATATAACTGATGTATTCAAGAAAAGCTTTTGGGAGTTCGTTGAGAGAGCTAGCGCCAGCAATGTTAGTTTTCCAGCCTTGGAAATGGGTGTAAATAGCTTGCAGCTCCTGGTCGTTTATTTCGTAGGGGAAATAGTCTATTTCCTGATTGCGATAATTGTATTGATGACAAACACTGATTGTTTCGAATTGGTCCATCACATCGGCTTTGGTCATCACCAAATCTGTGACTCCATTTAGCATAATTGCATATTTTAAAGCCGGCAGATCGAGCCAGCCACATCGGCGTGCGCGACCGGTAGTAGAGCCAAATTCGTGACCATATTTTTGTAAATCGGCCCCAACCGAATCAAACAATTCTGTAGGAAAAGGACCGTTTCCAACGCGTGTACAATATGCTTTGAACACACCAAAAACTTTTCCAATTTTTTGTGGCGCCACGCCCAAACCGGAACAAACACCACTCACAATTGTATTGGAAGAAGTAACAAAAGGATAACTTCCAAAATCGATATCCAGCATAGTGCCTTGAGCGCCTTCGGCCAAAACGCTTTCTCCGCTTTTCAAGGCTTCGTTGATAAAATGCTCACTATCTACCAGTTTCATTGAAAGGAGTGTTTCCAAAGACTGAAACCACACTTTTTCGTATTCTTCAAAAGATTGATTATCGATCTGAAAGGTAGAAAGGTTAAAATCGTATTGCTTCACTATTTGAAGATGATTTTGCTTTTGGAGATGGTATTTATGTTCGAAATCTTGGCTTATCAAATCGCCCACACGCAATCCTGATCTACTTACTTTATCGGTATATGCCGGCCCAATTCCTTTTAGCGTTGACCCAATTTTATCGTTTCCTTTCGCTTTTTCGTAAACCGCATCAAGCAGCCGATGTGTGGGAAGAATGAGGTGTGCTTTTTTCGAAATGTACAGATTTGCTTTTGGATCGATTCCGCTAACTAGCAGTTTTTCAATTTCTTTACTAAAAATAAGAGGGTCGATGATCACTCCATTGCCGATTAAATTTTTTGTGTCGGAATGAAAAATCCCGGATGGAATGGTGTGCAACACGTGTTTTTGGCCATTAAATTCTAAGGTATGGCCAGCATTGGGACCTCCTTGAAATCGTGCAATGATGTCGTACTTTGGTGTAAAAACATCCACCACTTTTCCCTTTCCTTCATCGCCCCATTGCAATCCTAAAATAACATCAACTTTCATTCGTACCCTTTTTGATTTGTGATTTCTTCCATTTTTGTTCCTTGCGGAACGGTCATAAAAATTCTAATTAAAAGCGAACATTGCCTTTATTTCAAAGCAAAGATAGAAATAATATACGGGAGAGGTTTCGATTCTTTTTAAGAAAAACGAATTAAAACGAGTATGAATTAGTGGTGTTTAACTGTTGCAACTCTTGCCGCAGCTGCTTTTTTTGTATTACAAGAACCATAAAAGGTAAGTGAATGACTGTTGATAGTAACGCCCAACAGCTTTTCGACCGAGTTTTTAATTTCCTGAAGTCGGGGATCGCAAAATTCTAAAACCGAGCCATCGTCAAGGCAAATAAAATGATCGTGCTGACTGAATTTGAAGGATTTTTCGAACTGAGCACAGTTGTTGCCAAATTGATGTTTGGTCACCAAATTGCATTCCAAAAGCAGCTCCATAGTGTTGTACAACGTAGCTCTACTCACCCTGTATTTATTATTTTTCATTGTAACATAGAGGGTTTCTATATCGAAATGCCCGTCGGTATTGTAGATTTCTTTCAAAATCGTGTACCTTTCAGGTGTTTTTCTTTGGCCGTTTGTTTGCAAAAATTCTGTAAAAACTTTCTTTACGGCTTCGTAGGTTTCTTTTGTATTGGTGCTCTTCATTTTCTTCTAGTATTGAATTTTTCGCTTTCTTTGGTTAAATGGGCTTCGCTTAAATTCTTCTAATTATTAAATAGCAAATACTTACAGCTTCAAATAACAATCGTGGGTGTAAAGGTATGAAAAATAATTTATTTGGATTAATTACAAATAGTTAATTTTTAGTCAGCAAAAAAAGTGATTTATATCTATACTTTTGTAATACCGGGTTGTATTTGAAAATAACTAGCGGTAATCTATTTTGGAGATTTAGATTTTTCTACTTTTGAACTATGAATCAGTTGCATCGGCCTAGCCGCTTTCATTCTTTTTTATCCAAAATGCGCAAGCATACTAAGGATACGCGTTCAGCGTCGTCCGAAGGCTTGAGCTGGAGCCGTATTCTGCTCAACTACCGCGTTTATCGTGCCGAAATGCGACTCTTTAAAGCCCAACAAAAACTGAGAAAAGCACAGCGTAAGAAACAATTGCGCGAAGAGCGCAAAAACGAACGAGGGAATCCTTTTTTTCAACTTTTTTATGCAAAAGAGCGTGGCCGAAAGATTTTTTCGGACGCTGAAGGGAATGTGCTTTATGTTCCAAGCGTTTTGAATTCCGTAATTCATATATTTAATTCAACAGTCAGTTTTATTGTTGCCTATTTGCTTGTTTACCTGATTTATCAATTTGCAGTTATTCTAATGGCTTCGTTTCAGGAAATTTATGGCGTCCTTTATTATTATCAAGTCGATTTTAACGATCATTCTACAAACTGGACCGTTTTAAATATAATTGCCATAACCTTATCGGGGCCATTGGTTTCCTTGTCGATTGGCTTGTATTTTTACAACTCTCTTTTCTTCAAAGCCAAACAATACGCTACACTGCGCTTATTCTATTACTGGGTTGGATTGCACGGAATGGCGTTCTTTCTTGCTGCATTCATTTCGGGCGTGATTACCAACAAAGGATTTGGCTATGTGCCACTTTGGTTATTCTGGAACGATTTTACACGCTTTTTCTTCGCTCTTCTTGCTCTTGTAGGTTTGGGACTTATTGGCTATTTTTCGGCTGCTCGCTTGCAAGCCACCTCGAACAACAGTTTTCGGATTGTAAAAGAAAATCGCGCTTTGTTTTTTATGCATCAATCTCTCATTCCGTTTTTGCTTGGGAGTGCACTCATTTTAGTCGTTAAAATGCCAAACAATCAAGCTTACGACACGTTAATTCTCGTTTTTGGAAGCATTCTGAGCTTAGCGGTTTTATTCAATTTAGACACCCCAAATTATCCTTTATTCAGAAGTAACAATCGGGCAATGTTCAATTTTTCCTTGTTTCTATTGACATTGGTTTTGCTTTATATCTGGCGGATTTTTTTAGCCGACGGTTTGCATTTTTTTATCCAATTTATCATTAAAGTTACGCCGCTTTGATTGTATCAGTTATGAAAAAAGTATTTACACTTTCCTCCTGTACTACGAGTAAGCTCATTCTCAAAAAGGCCAAAGTTGCTGAATTGGGATTTGAGATAAAAGACGTTAAAATGGCTCCCATTACGGAAGAAGAACTTTCCCAACTGCGCTCATTGGCAGGCTCCTACGAAGCTTTGTTCAGCCGTAGATCCCAAAAATACAAAAGCGTTGGATTGAGCGAAAAAATTCTTGGCGAAGCAGATTATAAAGCTCTATTATTGAGCGAATACACTTTTTTGAAACGGCCGGTGATCCTAGATGGGGAACATCTTTTTATAGGCAATAGCAAAGCCACCGTTGAAGCATTATTAAGGCATTTGAACTTACCTAGCGTTTTGTAAGTTCGTCGAATTTTCCCGATTTCACTTCTTCGTCCAAGGTTTTGTACCACTTTTCGCCATATTTTCGAATCAGTGGTTCTTTCAGAAACTCATATACGGCCTTATTTTCTTGCTTTCCTTTGATGCGTGCAAAGTCGCAAATTCCCCAATGATGATAGTTTATCGCTTCAAATTGATCGTAAACAGTAATTCGAATGGGATAGAGATGACAAGAAATTGGCTTTAGAAAAGGTTGTTTCTTTTCGCGATAGGCTTTTTCGATGGCGCAAAGTGCAATTTTATTTTCGAAATAAACAAAAGCACATTCCCTATCGTTTACCAAAGGTGTAACAAATTCTCCGGCCATATCGTAATCGAAAACGCCGTTTTTTTCAATCACTTTTCGCCCTTCATCAGTCATAAAAGGGATTATTTCAGCGATATAGTCTTCGAGCAGACTGATTTCTTCCATTTCCAATGGCGCGCCTGCATCGCCTTCCACACAACAGTCGCCATGACATCTGAGCAGGTCACAGCTAAATTGTTTCTGAACAACATCTTCCGAAATGAGTGTATTTTCTATTGCTATCATGGGGCAAAAGTACTGAATTTTCGTTCGCAATTTTCAGGTTTCAAAAGGCATTGATTATCGAAAAGAGCGATCGTTTCTTGTTTCTTAATTTAGCCTTTTTTCCTGCATCTGAACAATTTCGGGTCATCATATCTTGTTCAGTCCAACGCTTCAACTTATCAAATAACGCTCGTTTTGCAAATGCGATAGCGTAAAAATTGCCGGATAGCAAGAGTTGAGCGCAAAAAATAAACGCCTTCTAAAATTAGAGGCGTTTATTCTGACAGTAGGCACCTTTTACAAAGTGCGTTTGACTTCAATCGTTTCGTAGGCTTCTACAATATCACCAATTTTAATGTCGTTGAAATTGTCGATATTCATTCCGCATTCATATCCAGAGTTCACTTCTTTCACATCGTCTTTATAACGTTTTAGCGAGCCTAAACGGCCAGAATAGATAACAATGCCATCGCGGATAAGCCGAATGGTGCTGTTTCTTGTAATTTTTCCGCTCATAACCATACATCCGGCAATGGTGCCGATTTTTGGTATTTTGAATGTTTCGCGAATTTCGACATTCGCCACAATTTTTTCCTCTTCGTCAGGAGAAAGCATTCCTTCGAGGGCAAGTTTTAATTCCTCAATGGCTTGGTAAATGATGGAATAGTATTTAATTTGAATTCCTTCTGTTTCGGCCAATCTTCTAGCTTGCGCATTGGCCCGGACCTGGAATCCAACAATAATTGCATCCGAAGCAGAGGCCAATAATACATCCGATTCACTAATTTGACCCACCGATTTATGAATTACATTCAATTGAACTTCGTTTACCGAAAGTTTGATAAGCGCGTCGGACAAGGCTTCGACAGAGCCATCCACATCGGCTTTCACAATCACATTTAATTCTTTGAAATCGCCAATTGCCAAACGGCGTCCAATTTCATCGAGTGTAATGTGTTTTTGGGTTCTGATTCCTTGTTCACGTTGCAATTGCATCCGTTTGGTAGCAATGGCTTTGGCTTCTCGTTCGTCGCTTATTACATTAAAACCATCACCGGCTTGCGGTGCAGCATTCAATCCAAGCAATAAAACGGGTGTTGAAGGTCCAGCTTCGGTCAAAAGAACGTTTCTTTCGTTGTACATGGCTTTTACTTTTCCATAGGTCGATCCGGCCAAAACCATGTCTCCTATTTTTAATGTTCCGGCCTGAACCAGTATTTTTGAAACATATCCGCGGCCTTTGTCGAGCGAGGATTCAATAATTGTTCCAACTGCATTTTTGTTTGGGTTTGCTCTTAGGTCGAGCATTTCTGCTTCGAGCAATACTTTTTCGAGCAACTCGCTAACACCATCGCCTTTTAAAGCGGAAATTTCTTGACTTTGATATTTTCCACCCCATTCTTCAACCAAAATATTCAATTGCGACAATTGAGTTCTTAGGTTTTCAGTGTTGGCATTTGGCTTATCTACCTTATTAAAAGCGAAAACGATTGGAATTCCGGCAGCTTGTGCGTGATTGATTGCTTCTTTGGTTTGGGGCATTACATCGTCGTCGGCAGCAATTACAATGATTGCGACGTCGGTCACTTTTGCTCCACGAGCTCTCATGGCCGTAAAGGCTTCGTGTCCCGGTGTATCGAGGAAAGTGATTCTTCTGCCGTCTTCCATTTTAACTTCGTAGGCTCCAATATGTTGCGTAATTCCGCCCGCTTCACCGGCAACAACATTTGATTTCCGAATAAAATCGAGGAGTTTCGTTTTTCCGTGGTCAACATGACCCATAACTGTAACAACAGGCGAACGGAAAACCAAATCGCTTTCATTGTCAACTTTTTCAAACTCCTCCAGTGTTTCCTGAACTTCTACTCCCACAAATTCTACTTTGAAACCAAATTCGTCGGCTACAATAGAAATAGTTTCTGCATCGAGACGTTGGTTTATCGAAACAAACAAGCCGATACTCATACAAGCGCCAATAACTTTTGTTACCGGAACATTCATCATGGTTGCCAACTCATTGGCGGTCACAAATTCAGTTGCTTTGATGAATTTTTGCTCGTTCGCCAATTTTTCGATTTCGTCCTGAGAATGTTGATAAACGGCATCTCGTTTCAATCGACGGTGTTTGGACGCTTTTGATTTTCCGGTTGGAGTTAATCTGGCGAGCGTTTCTTTTATCTGCTGTTGAATTTCTTCTTCAGTAGGCTCGTGCTTTGGAACCAATTTGGCACGTTTATCAAATTTTCCACGTGGCGCAGGAGCACCTCTTTGTTCCGGTTTGCGTGCTGGCTGAGCAGCATTTGTTCCGGCTGTTTGGGTTCCCCCACTGGTTTCAGTAGATGCCCCTCCGGGTTTAATTCGTTTACGTTTCTTCTTTTTATTGGCAACATTCCGGTCGGAAGAAGAAGCAACTGGATCCTTTTTCTTTGGTTCGGGCAATACGATTCTGCCCATAATTTTTGGCCCTTCGAGTCTTTGAGAAACCGCTTTGATAAGTTGTGGTTCGGTCGGAGCTGCAGGACTGCTTTCGGACTTTTCATCTTTTTGCTCATTGAACTTGGAGGATGCAGCATGTTCAACTTGTTTTCTTTCAGCATCCATTTTGGATTTCCGCTCAAAGTCGAATTTAGCTTTTTTCTCCGCGTCGGCTTTGCTCTTTTCTTCTTGCTTATCGTCGCGTTCTTTTTGCTTTTGGGCTTTTGTTTTTGGTTTCGGTCTGGTCGACCAGTTTTGCCCTTCCAAATTTATCTTGTCCAGAATTTTCAATCCTTCTTTTTCCGGTTTTGCTTCGCCTTGATTTTGGGCTGCTACCGGAACTTCTGTTTTTATTTCTTGAGATGGGATGACTTTCTCAGCACTGGGAACAGCTTTTGTTTCTGCTATAGGCTCGCTCGCTTTTTGTTCATTCAAAACTTCAGGAGTATGGCTTTTGCTTTCTGAAGATTTTTCGAGCATTTCAAGCGGCTTTTCAACTAGCTTTTCAATTGGTTTTTCAACTGGTTTTTCAACTGGTTTTTCAACTGGTTTTTC
>DYSK01000004.1:3985-11725 GCA_020718315.1 Draconibacterium orientale | reverse complement strand
TGGTTTTTCAACTGGTTTTTCAACTGGTTTTTCAACTGGTTTTTCGCGTGGTTTAGCGGCTGGTGCACTATAAGATTCCGTTAGTCGGGAATCGCGAATAAACAATTCTTCGGACTTTTCTTCTCTTAAGGTTTCAATAATTTCGTCCTCTCTCGAAATGGAGAGCGTAGTCCGTTCGGCAGAAATCACTTTTTCTTGGGCGATCTGTTTTACTTTTCGCTCAGTTTGATATTCGTTCATTAAAATATGAACCATCTCTGGCGGGAGTTTGGTGTTTGGATTTGGATCAACCACAAAGCCTTTTTTATGCAGGAATTCAACTATTGTTGAACTGCCTACGTTAAACTCCTTGGCTGCTTTGCTCAATCGCATTGTTTCTGTATTTTCTGCCATACTTCTTTATTTTCAGTCCTAAAATTATTCTCGATTTGTTGTCTGGTCCTATCTACTTTCTATTCGAATTCGCTTCTTAAAATACGAACTACTTCTTTGATTGTTTCTTCTTCCAAATCGGTTCGTTTCACTAATTCCTCAACAGGCACAGCTAAAACACTTTTTGCGGTATCACATCCAATTTGAACCAATTCGTCAATTATCCATTGATCAATCTCATCAGAGAATTCAACTAAATCAACATCTTCCAAATCCGCATCGGTATCGCGATACACATCAATTTCGTATCCTGTGAGCAATCCGGCAAGTTTAATATTAAATCCGCCTTTACCAATAGCCAAAGAAACCTGATCGGGTTTCATGAAAACATCTACTTTTTTGTTTTCTTCATCAATTTCAATTGAAGTTAACTTGGCCGGACTTAAAGCTCTTTGAATATACAAAGAGGTATTGGTTGTGTAATTGATTACATCTATGTTTTCGTTTTTCAGTTCTCGAACAATGCCGTGAATTCTGGAGCCTTTCATTCCAACACAAGCTCCTACCGGATCAATTCGGTCGTCGTAGGATTCTACTGCTATCTTGGCTCTTTCGCCGGGGATGCGTTTCACGTTTTTGATGGTAATCAATCCGTCGTAAACTTCGGGAACTTCTTGTTCGAACAAACGTTCTAAGAATGCGGGCGATGTGCGGGAAAGGATGATTACCGGACTGTTGTTTCGGACATCTACTTTCGATACAACTGCACGAATTACGTCACCTTTTCGGTAATAATCATTTGGTATTTGTTCGGATTTGGGGAGAATCAGTTCATAGTATTCGTCGTCCAAAACGAGGATTTCTTTTTTCCATACTTGATAGACTTCGCCTGTAACTATTTCGCCAACTTTTTCTTTGTATTTTTTGTAAATATTGTCCTTTTCTAAATCCAATATTTTGGCGGCTAAATTTTGACGAATGGTAAGAATTTCTCTTCTTCCAAAATCAACCATACGCAAAGCTTCTGATACTTCTTCACCGATTTCGAAATCCGGTTCAATCTTTGTTGCTTCGGAGAGTGGAATTTGAAGATTTTCATCTTCTACTTCGCCATCTGGCACAATTTCGCGATTTCGCCATATCTCAAGGTCTCCTTTATCAATATTAACGATGATATCAAAGTTTTCATCTGTTCCATAGCGTTTAATCAGCATGTGACGAAAAACATCTTCAAGAATGCGCATCATGGTTTCTCTATCGATGTTTTTGAACTCTTTAAACTCCTGAAAGGTGGATATTAAGCTGATTTTTTCTTCCTTCTTTGCCATTTTTACTTTTGTATTAAAAGGTAATTTCTATTTTACTTTCTTCTATTAAATCCAACGTAAGATTCAGAGGTGTCCCCTGAATGTATTTTTTTTGCGTTCCTTTTTTGGCATTCGGATTCAGCCCCAATGGAACAACGGTAATTTCTTGTTCTGACACTTTTTCGAGACGAACCAATAATTGCTCGCCGCTTTTCAGTTTAATGAGAAAGTTTTCTCCAATATATTTAGGATATTGACGAATAAACTTTAAAGGCAAATCCAATCCTGCACTAGAAACGCTGAGTGCAAAATCTTCCGTTTCGCGATCGAGACTAAACTCGATGTGGCGACTTAAATCTACACATTCATCAATCGAAACGTTTTCGTCTCCATCGATAAAAACTTCAATCTGATTATCGGAAGTCAACTTAAGCTCCACCAAAAACCGCGGCGAGTCTTTCAAGTGCTCCTGTGCTAATTCTAAAATTCGCTCTTTTGTTATCATTTATTTATTTCTTTTTTTTACGAAAAAAGGGGACGTATGCCCCCTCTCCGTAGTCTTATGTTTTAATGCCTTTCGACAATTAAAAACTCCTTATCATTAAGGAGAGCCCGCTTTTCGAATATAAATATCCCGAAAAACGCTGCAAAAATAAACCTTTTTTCGACACAAAGCACTCTTTTTTAAATCTTTTTACTGATTTTCAAGCAGGTAAAACAAAAAAGCAGCTTTTCTCTAATCATTTTGTAGTTTTGTTTTCGAAATAAACGAAACCATTTTATGAGAACAATTAAATTACCTCTTCTTTTTGCAATTTTTCTTTTGGCCTTTACAGGATATGCTCAAGAGAAAATTTTCGATTTCAAAGATGCTAGTTATCTAAATCCCAGCATCATGCCCAAACGCATTGCAAATTTGGCTTGGGTCGACAAAAGTGAACTTTACAGTTTTATTGAAAATAATGCCATCCTTCTTGGCTCGGCCGTGAACGAAAATGCCGCCAAAACGCTTGTCACACTCACGGAAATGAATACGCTCCTAAAAAAGTATGAAATAAAAATTGAGCGCCTCCCTTCCATTCAATGGAAAACAATATCGGAATTTACTTTCCAGAATAAAAGTCAACTCTTTGGTGTAACTGTGGAAACTAAATCAATTTTACTATTGAACAACTGGCCGGAATCGGCCGAAAATATAGAAATAGAACCAAATACAAATAGAGTGGCTTATACCATTACCAACAATCTATTTGTAGCCGAAAACAAGGAGCAATTGCAACTAACCGACGATCCGAAAAACATTGTAAACGGACAAACTGTTCATCGGTCTGAATTTGGGATTACAGGTGGGATTTTCTGGTCGCCAAAAGGCAATTTTTTAGCCTATTACCAAAAAGACGAAAGCCTTGTTGGCGATTATCCATTGGTAGATATCACCAGCCCGGAAGCCACCGTAAAGATGATAAAATATCCAATGGCCGGTACCGCCAACGAAAAAGTGAAACTTGCGGTTTATGACATTCAAAACAAAAAAACCGTTTATCTCAAAACGGGAGAAAATATAGACCAATACCTAACCAACGTATCGTGGTCGCCCGATGAAAAATATATTTACATTTCCGTTTTAAATCGAGATCAGAATTTTCTCAAACTGAATAAGTACGATGCTCAAACAGGCGATTTTTTACTTACTTTGTTTGAGGAAAAATCGGATACTTGGGTGGAACCTGAACATTCGCTAACTTTTCTAAAAAGCAGATCCGATCAGTTTATTTGGTTTAGCAAACGCGATGGCTGGCAACATCTTTACATTTATTCAACCAATGGACAATTTGTGAAGCAATTAACGCAAGGCGAATGGACGGTAACAAAAATTTTGGGTTTTGACAAATCCGACGAACATCTTTTGATTGAAGGAACAAAGGAAAGCCCACTCGAAAATCATATTTACAGCATTCATCTCAAATCTGCTAAGATGAAAAAACTAAGTATTGAGCACGGCACGCATGCCGGAACACTTTCTCCTTCCGGAGAATACCTATTCGACTCCTATTCAAATACAGAAACAGCACGCGTTTATGAAATTTTTTCCTCAGCCGGAAAAAAAACCAAAGAATTGTTGCGCGATGCAAATCCGCTGAAAGACTATAAATTGGGGAAAATAATCATGGGGAAACTCAAAAACGAAGACAATACCGATTTGTATTACCGCCTGATTTTGCCCACAGATTTCGACAGTACACAATCGTACCCTGTATTTTACTATTTGTATGGCGGTCCGCATGCGCAATTGGTTACCGACTCGTGGTTGGGTGGCGCAAATGTTTTTATGGAATTGATGGCTCAACGTGGATACATTGTCTTTACACTCGATAATAGAGGAACCCCCAACCGAGGCTTTGCTTTCGAAAATGCGATTCATCGTAAATTAGGAAGAAACGAAGTGGCCGATCAAATGGCAGGCGTTCGTTTCTTGCAGAATTTACCCAATGTCGATGCCGAAAGAATGGGAATTCAAGGCTGGAGTTATGGCGGTTTTATGACACTTTCGATGTTGGCCGATAATCCGGGCGTTTTTAAAGCCGGAGTAGCCGGCGGACCGGTTACCGACTGGAAATATTACGAGATTATGTATGGCGAACGCTATATGGACACCCCTGAACAAAATCCGGAAGGATATAAACAAAATAGCCTGCTATTGAAAGCCGGAAATATTAAGGATCGCCTTTTGGTCATTCATGGCGATATTGATCCTACAGTTGTTTGGCAAAATAGCTTAAGCTTTTTGAAATCGGCCATTGATGCCGGTGTTCAGGTCGATTATTTCGTTTATCCTCAGCAAGAACACAATATGCGAGGAACGACTCGCACTCATTTGCTCGAAAAAATTTATCTATATATGGAAGATTTTGTGAAATAAATTGCTGCTGCGATCGCTTTCTGTTCGCAACAGTAAATCAAAAAGCTTCTCTATTAAACCATTCTTGATCCCAAACTTGTTTTGTGATTGAGTCCATCCGGTCATGAAAAAACACATTCAATCCGGTTTCCGAGATGTATTGCTCCGCTTCCGAATAAGAACGTTGAATGCTCAAAAAATAAGCTTCTTGTTTTATCGTATTTTCAGTCGAAAACAGAATGGCAGTTTCTATATTAAAAAGCATAACATCTGCAATAAGCATTGGTTCTATGCCAAGCTTGATAAACAATTTAATAAATTTTTGAGCTACCGACCGCCGTCTTTTCGGTTTTCTTCGCGAAACTGGGAAATACTCATTTTTAATCTTAAACTTACATTCTTCTATTCGTTTGGTTTCGTTCGGGTTAAATACAAAATCATAGAATTGCTTAACCTCTTTCAACCGACTGTATAGCTCCATGATTTGTTCTTCGAGCTGCTCTTTCGATAATTCTGAAATGTATCTTTTTAATGCTTTTTTGCTCATGCTTCGGCACAAAAATACAAAGAAATGTAACAAATCTTGGTATTACGCAATGGGAAATCGCATATTCTTGTTGAACTTCGGTACATCTACTAATCGACTTTTCTGGGATCAATTCAGCTACGGCCTATCTGAAAACATTAGATATACTTTTTCACTATAACTATCGGTTCTATAATCTAAATAAACGTTGTTACGCTCATTAATGACTACTCTTTTTTGAGTCTGCATAAATTATTGTCTATTATTTTGTAGGGAAACATAAAAAATATATTTAAATTTAGAGCCTATACCATTCGAATGAACACAAAACAAAAATTAAATAGAGAATCAATTTTAATCCGTCGTTTTCTTGTTTATTCAACAGCTGCCCTAACATTGTTTTTGGCCTCGTTGTTAGGTTGGAATATCATCCAGATCAACCAAGAAACCTTCAACCGAGCCTACATATATACGCGTGTTGGCTATGAAAAAGACGTACTTTACCGCCGTTGGGTGGCAGAGCACGGAGGTGTTTACGTGACTGTAGATAGCGCCACGCAATCGAATCCCTATTTAGCCTATCTCCCCAATCGAGATATTTACATCGATTCTGTTTTGCGATTTACATTGATGAATCCGGCCTATATGACTCGAGAAGTATTTTCCTTGCAAGAAAAAACAACGGCAATTCGGGGTCATATCACAAGTTTAAGTTTGATAAATCCAAACAATGCTCCCGACGAATGGGAAAAACAAGGGCTTCTTGCTTTTGAAAAAGGCGCTAAAGAGTTCGTTTCGGTTGATACTTTGGAAGGCAAGGAATATTTTCGGTTCATGAAACCATTTTATACAGAAGAGAATTGTTTACAATGCCACGCTCAACAAGGCTATATGGTTAACGATATTCGTGGTGCAATTAGTGTTTCCTACCCAATGGAGGAATTAACTGTTTTGTCAAAAACCGATTTAAGAAATCAGTATTTATTGTTTGCAATACTTTGGCTTGGCGGGTTAGGATTTATTTTTATTTTCTACATAAGTTTAAAACGCAGTGACAATAAAAGAAAATTGGCTGAAAAATCACTCCTCGATTTAAACGATCATCTGGAAGAAGAAATTAAAATACGGACTACAGAGCTGAGGAAATCGCAAAACGATTGGGAAAACATATTTAACACCATTGGAACGCCTGCTCAAGTTATCGACGCAAATCACATTATCAGATATGTAAATGAAGATACCCTTCGGGTTTTTAATTTAAAAAGAGAAGACCTGATTAATAAAAAATGCCATACTTTATTTCATTTATGCGAAACGCCTCCTGCTAACTGCCCATTAGTCAGAGCAAAAGCTGATAAAAAACTAAGTGCTGAAGTAATGCCCTTTGAGTATAACGACAAAGCATTCATCGTATCGTGTTCGCCTATTCGAGATATTGACGGGAAAGTTCAGCAATTTATTCATATCATGACCGATATAACAGATCGCAAGGAGGCGGAAAGGCAATTAAGAGAAAGTGAAGACCGCTGGCATTTTGCCTTAGAGGGAAGCCAAGAAGGCGTGTGGGATTGGAATTTAGAAACCAATACGGTTTTCTTTTCAAAACGATGGAAAGAAATGCTAGGATTTGCCGATCACGAAATTACAAACAACTTTAATGAATGGGATTCACGCGTTCATCCAGACGATCGAGAAAAAAGCTATGCAAATTTAGAAAAACACTTTGGCGGAGAACACGATTTTATGGAGTTGGAACATCGCCTACAATGCAAAGATGGACAATATAAATGGATTTTGTCGCGAGGGAAAATACTTCTGCGTTCTACTGATAACCGACCTTTACGTATAATTGGTACGCATAAAGACATTACTGAGCAAAAAAAAATGGAACAAGAACTGAGAAAAGGGGAAAAATTGCTGCGTTTATTAATTGAACATTCCCCTGCCTCCATCGCCATGTTCGATAACAATATGATATACATCATAGCCAGCGAAAGATATTTACAGGATTATTATATTCAAGAGGAACACCTCCCGGGTCGTTCGCATTACGATGTTTTTCCGGATATACCAGAACGCTGGAAAGAAATTCACAGGCGATGTTTGGCAGGCGAAACCATCAAAGATGACGATGATGTTTTTCCTCGAATGGACGGAAGTGTTGATTATGTACGATGGGAAATTAGGCCTTGGTTTGAAGACAAAGATCAGATTGGAGGGCTGATTCTTTTTTCAGAAGTAATTACGCAACGGAAACAAGCAGAGACGGAATTGAAAAGGTATCGCGAAAATCTCGAACTTTTAATAAAAGAACGAACTCAAGAATTGGAAGATAAAAATACGGAGCTCTTTCGGATAAATAAATTATTTGTAGGGCGCGAATTGCGAATGAAAGAGTTAAAAGACGAAATTGACAAATTGAAAGGAAAGAAGTAGTTAGGCAATGGTCAGGCGATGGTCAGGCAATAGTCAAGCGATGGTCAGGCAATAGTCAGGCAATGGTCAAGCAATGGTCAAGCAGTGGTCAGGCGATGGTCAGGCGATGGTCAGGCGATGGTCAGGCGATGGTCAGGCGATGGTATGACGCGAAGCAAATAACGCGAACGAAGTGAGCGAATGACAATTGCCTGACGCGA
>DYSK01000004.1:0-3885 GCA_020718315.1 Draconibacterium orientale | reverse complement strand
AAGTGAGCTAACAACAAAAAAGCAAGATTATGAAATACAAAAATTCGATAAAAAATATACTGGTTTTTTTTAGAATTAAAAGCTTGAGTATTTTTCAGTTTTCCCTGATACTATTTAGTTTAGTGAGTTTTTTTGCTTTATTGCTAAGTGCTGTCTTAACTATTTTCGCAGAAAAGAAAGAATTTAACAATCAAGTGTATTATTTGAAAGCATTCGTTTTAAGAAGTCAAAGGGAAAATCTCAAAAAAGAAGTAGAAAGAACGATTTATTATCTCAATTTTTTAAAAACCGAACTTCCGGATTCTTCAATAGAAGAATTACAAAATAGAGCACTTAATTATTTGGAAGATATAAGGCTAGGCAAAGACGGCTATATCTTTATCAATACCTACGATGGAGTGGCTCTTCTCTTTGATGGAAATAGGAATTACGACAAAAAAGACGTCACAAAAATTACCGATCCAACCGGCTTAAAGGTTTTTGAAAAAGAAATGGAACTAGTAAAACTGCCTGATGGCGGCTTTTTTGAGTACAAATTCAAAAAAATAACAGACAATCGCCCATCGCCAAAAATTTCGTATGTTAAAGGATATGATGATTGGAAATGGATTGTTGGAGCAGGCGATTATTTAGACAATCTGAGCAGGGAAACTACCATAACAGTGGCAGAATACAATCAAAACCTAAAGGCAAATTTATTTCGTATTTTGGGTCTTTTTATTTTCGCACTTGGCTTTTCAGTACTTCTGGCGTTTATTACTGCCGCTTTAATTCAGAAACAGTTTACACGTTTTGTTCATCTATTTAAAACCAAGGAAATTCAAAACAAAAAATCAATCGATGCTTTCGACGAGCTGTTTATTCGCGACCTTCAAAACATTGGTGTCGAAATTATGAAGGCGCATTCCTCGGCCAAGGAATTTGGGAATTTGGTAGATGAGTCGCTCAACGAAATTTTCATTTTCGACCAAGAAACCTATCAATTTATCCACGCCAATAAAGGAGCTCTAAAAAACACCGGATATAGTTTCGCCGAACTTAGCCTAATGACTCCGCTTGATTTAAAACCACAAATAACTAAAAAGGAGTTTGAAAAACTAATCCAACCTTTGCTCGAAAATAAAGCAGAATTTGTTTTTTTCGAAACCGTTCATCAAAGGAAAAACAAGAGTTCTTATTTCGCGAGCATTCATATTGCGACTTCTGTATTCAATAATAAAGCCGTTTTTGTAGCTTTTATTTACGATTCAACCGAGCAAAAAGAAACTAAAAATCAGTTAATTGAAAGCGAAATACGTTATAAGGAACTTTTCGAAAACGCGCCAATTGCCCTGTGGGAAGAAGATTTTACAGCCGTAGTTGATTATCTTCAGCACGAAATTGAAAATTACAAACTCCCTTTGCCAGAATTACTCGAAAAACATCCCGAAATAGTATTCAAATGCTCAGATTTAGCCCTCGTGACCAATTTGAATGAGCAAGTTTTGAAAATATATGAAGCCCCTTCAAAAGAGCTGCTACTTGGTAATTTGAGCAAAATATTTACCGATAATTCTTTCCAAACCTTTAAAGAAAGTTTATTAGCTATGATGCGCGGCGACAGCTACTTTGAATCGGAAAGCGTAAACAAAACGTTATTGGGTACAGAATTTAACGCGCTTTTGCGTTGGAGCTATTTTTCTGGTCCATTCAACATGAATTTAAAAGTCATTGTTTCCGTAGTAAACATCAGCGAAATAAAAAGAATTGAAAAAAAGCTGACTGACAGCGAAGCACGTTTCCGTTCGCTTTTTGAAAACAACCATACCATCATGTTTTTAATAAATCAAGAAACCGGTCGATTTATCGATGCCAATCCCGCTGCAGTTAATTTTTATGGTTACTCCAAAGAAGAGTTTATAGGGCATTTATCGGTTTTCGATTTGAACACTTTAAGCAAAGAAGACGCGCTCCTTAAAATGCAAGAAGCAATCCAAAAGAAACAAGCATTCTTCAACTTTAAACATCGTAAAGCAAATGGCGAAATTCGTGATGTAGAGGTTTATAGCGGCACCCTGATTTTTGAACAGAATACCATCCTGTTTTTTATTGTACACGATGTTACTGACAAAAAACAAGCCGAAAATTTAGTACTCGAGTCGAAAAACAAATTAGAAAACATTCTCCGTACCGCTCCCACGGGGGTTGGGGTAGTTGCAGATCGGGTTTTCACGGAAGTAAACAATCGCTTTTGCGAAATGACCGGATATTCAGCCGAAGAACTCATTGGGGAAAAAACGGTATTGATTTATCCTACGATAGAAGAATACGAAAGAGTGGGGAAAGAAAAATATCTCCAGATAAGAGAAAAAGGATTTGGAACAGTTGAAACGCTTTTTAGACAAAAAAACGGAAAAATAATAAATGTATTGATGAGCTCATCGCCACTGGATATGAACGATTTTGATAAAGGGGTAACTTTTACAGCTTTGGATATATCGGATCGCAAGAAAGCCGAAGCCGAACTTTCTCATTCGCATGAGCTGATGCGTTATGTAATTGAACACAGTCAAAGCGATATAGCCATTCACGATCATAATTTAAACTATCTATATGTAAGTCAAAGCTACTTAAAACATTACAAGATCAAAGAAGAAAACGTTATTGGAAAACATCATTATGCTGTTTTTCCTGATTTACCTCAAAAATGGCGCGATGTACATCAAAAAGCCCTGCAAGGCGAAATATCAAGTGCCGAAAAAGATGCTTACGAACGAGCCGACGGATCGGTTGACTGGACTCGATGGGAATGTAGGCCTTGGTACGAAGCGGATGGATCAGTGGGCGGAATCATCGTTTACACTGAAGTTATAACTGAACGATTGCGGGAATTGGTTGAGCTGGAAAATCATCGAAATCATTTGGAAGAAATTGTAAAAGAGCGTACGGTGTCGTTGGAAGAAAACAAAACCGCTTTGTTAAACTTGGTTGACGATCTAAACCAAGAATCGCTTAAACTGGATGCAGCAAACAAAAAATTAGAAGAGATCAACGAAGAACTCGAAACTTTCACTTATTCCGTTTCGCACGACTTAAAAGCACCATTGCGCGGAATAGATGGATACAGCCAACTTCTGATTGAGGATTTTCAAAATGAACTGTCTCCAGAGGCGCTTTCGTTTTTAACAACAATTCGGAAAAGCACACAACAAATGAACTTACTTATAGAAGATTTATTGGCCTATTCGCGTATGGAGCGAAAAGACTTTAAATCTGAATCAACAGCGATTTTCGTCTTGGTTAACCGGATAATGCAACAATTCACCAAACAGCTCGAAGAAAATAAGGCAACTATAATTAATACCCTTCCTTTGTCTCTTCGATTGCCCTTAGATAAAGAAGGATTTGAATTGGTTATTCGTAACTTAATTGATAATGCCATTAAGTTTTCTGCAAATACAAAAAAACCACAAATCGAAGTTGGATGTGTCGAAAATTCAACGACTTGGATTATCTTTGTAAAAGACAACGGATTAGGTTTTGATATGAAATACCACGATCGCATATTTCAAATTTTCCAACGCCTGCATTTAGCAGAGGAATACAAAGGAACAGGAATAGGCTTGGCAATGGTGAATAAAGCGCTACAAAGAATGAATGCAAAAATTTGGGCCGAAAGCGAATTAAACAAAGGCGCAACATTTTACATAGAAATTAAAAAGGGAGGAGGAGAATAGAAAGGCAATGGTCAGGCGGTAGTCAGGCGGTAGTCAGGCAATAGTCAGGCAATGGTCAAGCAGTGGTCAAGCAGTGGTCAAGCAGTGGTCAGGCGATGGTTGGGCAATGGTCAGGCAATAGTCAGGCAATAGTCAGGCAATGGTCAAGCAGTGGTCAAGCAGTGGTCAA
>DYSK01000084.1:2024-9729 GCA_020718315.1 Draconibacterium orientale | reverse complement strand
AGTCCTATGAGAAGAAAAATTATCCTCCCGGACAGCATGGAAACAGCCGTAAAAGAGGGAAAACCTCCGAATACGGAATTCAATTAAAAGAAAAACAAAAAGCCAAATATACCTATGGTATTTTGGAAAGACAATTTAGAAACCTCTTTAAAAGAGCTGCTAGTAAAAAAGGAATCACAGGCGAAGTGTTGTTACAACTCATCGAAGCCCGCTTAGACAATACCGTGTATCGTTTAGGTATTTCTCCTTCTCGCGCTGGCGCCCGTCAATTAGTTTCACACCGTCATATTACAGTGAATGGTGATGTAGTTAATATTCCTTCTTATAGCGTTCGCCCCGGCGACGTTATCAGTGTTCGACAAAGATCAAAATCTTTAGTGGTAGTTACTGATTCACTCGCTTCGCGAATGAACTTCCCCTGGCTCGAATGGGACATTTCCAGCTTAACTGGTAAGTTTATCAGTTATCCAGAACGTGCCGATATACCAGAAAAAATCAACGAACAACTAATCGTTGAGCTTTATTCGAAATAGTAAGTAAAAATTTTTTTAACGAAGAAGAGAGGAACGTTATATGGCTATTTTAGCATTCCAAAAACCCGATAAAGTGATTATGATCCAAGCCGATGAATTCAAAGGTAAATTTGAATTCCGTCCTTTGGAGCCCGGTTTTGGGATCACAATCGGTAATGCATTGAGGCGAATTTTATTATCATCTCTTGAAGGTTTTGCAATTACTAACATTCGCATCGACGGTGTTGATCATGAATTTTCTTCTATCGAAGGTGTGGTAGAAGATGTGACTGATATCATCTTAGCTTTGAAGAAGGTTAGATTTAAACAACAAATCGATAGCGAAATTACTGAAAAAGTGAATATGGTTATCGGAGGTCAAGAACAGTTTACCGCTGGCGACATCAATAAATACTTGTCGATTTTCCAGGTGCTAAATCCAGAAGTGTTGATTTGCAATATGGAAACTTCAGTGCGATTAAACATAGAACTTACCATCGAAAAAGGACGAGGATATGTTCCGGCCGAAGAAAACAAAAATGTAAATAATCCAATCGGAACAATCTCAATCGACTCCATTCACACGCCAATTAAAAATGTGAATTATCACATGGAAAATTATCGTGTTGAACAAAAAACCGATTACGAAAAATTGGTCATCGAACTCGATACCGATGGATCTATTTCACCAAAAGATGCCCTTCAAGAAGCTGCAAAAATCCTTATTCATCATTTTATGTTGTTTTCCGATGAGAAAATAACGCTCGAAACAGAAGAAAAATCAGTTTCTGAAGAATTTGATGAAAATACATTGCACGTGCGTCAATTGCTCAAAACAAAACTCATCGACATGGATTTATCCGTTCGTGCATTGAACTGTTTGAAAGCAGCAGATGTTGAGACACTGGGAGAACTGGTAGCTTTTAATAAAAACGATTTGTTGAAGTTTAGAAACTTCGGTCGTAAATCGTTGACCGAACTAGAAGATTTAGTGAAAGCTAAAAGCCTCGAATTCGGAATGAATATCTCCAAATATAAATTAGATAAGGACTAATACCATGAGACACGGTAAGAAATTTAATCATTTAGGAAGAAATGCCGCGCACAGAAAAGCTATGCTATCAAACATGGCAACTTCCTTGATTCTACATAAGAGAATTAAAACCACACTGGCTAAAGCAAAAGCATTGCGCATATTTGTTGAACCTCTAGTAACCAAATCAAAATCGGATACTACTCATCAAAGAAGAACTGTTTTTAGCTATTTGCAAAGCAAAGAAGCCGTAAGCGAATTGTTTGGCATCATTTCCGAAAAAGTGGCTAGCCGCCCAGGTGGTTACACACGTATCATCAAACTTGGTAAACGTTTAGGCGATAGCGCCGAAATGTGTATGATCGAGTTGGTCGATTTCAACGAACATATGTTAGGCCAAAAAGCAGAAGCCGAAAAAGCAAGTAAAACAACCCGTCGTAGTCGCCGAGGTGTTAAAAAACAAGACGAAACTCCTGTTTCTGTGGCTCCGGCAGCTAAAGAAGAAATAGCTCAAGAAGTTACAGATTCTGCAGCAGAACAAACAAGTGAAGAAAATTCCTCCGACGAAATCCAAGAGGAAACCAAATAATTTTTTGCTTAAAAAATTGAAGGGATGAACATTTTGTTCATCCCTTTTTTAGTTTAATTTAGTATCTTTGAGCTTGAACTATATTTATTTAATAACATAAAAATTTAATACCATGAGTGCAATATCAAATATTCATGCACGTGAAATTCTCGATTCAAGAGGAAATCCAACCATTGAGGTTGAAGTGTTTACAACGAATGGAATCATTGGCCGTGCTGCTGTTCCTTCCGGAGCTTCTACCGGCGTTCATGAAGCCGTAGAATTACGCGACAACGACAAATCCCGTTATTTGGGAAGAGGCGTTTTGCAAGCTGTACAGAATGTAAACAATATTCTGAGTGAAGAATTGAAAGGCTTTTTTGTTTCCGACCAAGTTGAAATCGACAATACAATGATTCAACTAGACGGAACACCAAACAAAGCCAAATTGGGAGCAAATGCTATCTTGGGCGTTTCGCTGGCCGTAGCCAACGCCGCAGCCCAAGAAAGCGGACAATATCTCTATCGCTATGTAGGTGGTGTAAACGCTGTTACATTGCCAATCCCAATGATGAATATTATCAATGGTGGTTCACACGCCGATAATAGCATCGATTTTCAGGAATTTATGATTATGCCAGTTGGCGCGGAAAGTTTTTCTCAAGCCTTGCGAATGGGTGCCGAAGTTTTTCACAATCTGAAAGCGGTACTCAAAAAAATGGGCTATTCTACCAATGTTGGCGACGAAGGCGGATTTGCTCCCAATCTTAAATCCAACGAAGAAGCAGTGAAAGTAATTTTGCAAGCCATCGAACAAGCCGGTTACCGTCCGGGCGAAGATATTTATCTTGCTCTTGATCCGGCATCGTCCGAATATTATCTTCCAGAAGAAAATAAATATCATTTAAAAAAATCGACAGGTGATAAACTTTCTCCTGCCGAAATGGTGGATTTCTGGGACAATTGGACGAAAAAATATCCAATTATTTCGATCGAAGACGGCATGGCCGAAGACGATTGGGCCGGCTGGAAACTGATGACCGAAAAAATGGGAAAACGTATTCAACTCGTTGGCGACGATTTGTTTGTGACCAATACGGAACGCCTATCCAAAGGAATTTCGATGGATATTGCCAATTCAATTTTGATTAAAGTGAATCAGATTGAAACATTGACCGAAACAATCAATGCTGTTTCGATGGCAAAAGACAACTCCTACACAACTATAATAAGTCATCGTTCGGGCGAAACCGAAGATACAACGATTGCTGATTTGGCAGTTGCTCTAAATACCGGCCAAATCAAAACCGGCTCTGCCAGTCGCTCCGATCGAATTGCAAAATACAATCAATTATTGCGAATCGAAGAAATTCTGGGTTCCTCTGCTCGCTATCCGGGCAAAGGCTTCAAATACGCCCGATAATACGCTGTAATAAGAATGAGAAAGCCAGTTTATGCAAATATTCGGGCTTTTTTCATTTGTTCGACAACAGTAAACCATACAAGCTCTAAGTTCGAAACTAGAAATATGGATACGCAGAAAGTATTAAAAAATTTCTATCAATTCACACATCTCGATCGATTCCTCATTCCATAAATCTTTTCCTTGATAAACGTTCATGACTTGAGCAATCGCCAAAACATCGTTTTGACAATATTCGGCAATCCGTTTTACGTTTCCCGTTTTCCAATACACATCGTTTACCTGACTTCCATCAATATCTTGCTTAGGCGAAGGAATATCAAAAATGGCTGTGAGCAAATCGAGCGATGTATAGTGTTTGTAATCACCAAATTTCCATAGTTCCATGGTGTCCAAATGTTTTATTTCCCACGGTTTTTTTCCGGAAATATCCAATAGCCTTGGAAGCGAAATCTTGTTTACCAATAGCCGACGCGAAATGTAAGGAAAGTCAAATTCTTTTCCATTGTGAGCACACAATAAGTCGTTTTCGGAAGAAAAATGCTTGTTTAACAGTTCCACAAACGAAAGAAGAAGATTCCCTTCATGGTGACCGAAAAAGGATTTAATCCGTAGTTTCGACGATTGTTTTTCGTGATAGCCCACCGAAATACATACTATCTTTCCAAACTCAGCATAAATACCGGCTTTACAATACAATTCATCGGCTGTATCGGTTTCGTATTTCGACAACAATGCAGCTTTCTTATTCCAAAGTAATTGCATACGCTCTGATAAGGAATCGTAATTTGGATGCTGTGCTGCTGTTTCTATATCTAAGAAAAGAATTTGATTTTTGTTCGATAGATTGATCATAAAGTGCATAATTTCATCTAAGATACAAATAAACTTAACCTACTTTTGCACCAATGAACAAGCGTGAAATAAAAATTACCGAAGATGGGAGTACGACCATCGAGTTGATTGGCTTCAACGAGCACTTTCATTCTATTCATGGTGCTATTCAAGAATCCGATCATATTTTTATTCGTCATGGATTGAAGGAAAAGGCTAAAGAACTTACTGATATTGCCATTTTTGAAATGGGTTTTGGAACCGGATTAAATGCATTATTAAGCCTTGTTTTTGCCGAAAAACAAAACAAAAATATCAACTATTTTACAATCGAAGCTTTTCCAATTGAGAAGGAGTTGGTCGAGAAAATAAATTTTACCAAAAAATTAAAACTCAGCAATGAATTGAGTCGCTGTTTTACAGAATTCCATTCACTTCCTTGGAATAGCAAAACCCAAATCACGGCAAATTTTTGTTTTGAAAAACAGTATGTATTTTTTGAAAACCTCAATTTGCCTTGCAATTTCTACGACCTGGTTTATTTTGATGCTTTCAATCCCGATTTGCAGCCCGAACTTTGGACAGAATCTGTTTTTCTCAAACTATATCAATCGATGAAAAAAGGTGGAATATTGATGACGTATTCGGCCAAAGGGAAAGTAAAAAGAGCCCTTAAATTTGCCGGGTTTCAATTGAAAGCATTGCCGGGACCTATTGGGAAACGAGAGATAACTCAAGCCATAAAAATGTAAAGTGTTTTTGATTTCGAATTTTCGAAAGCATGAATAATTTTATGCCAAAAGAATTTAGCCTACAGGAAAAGATTAATTAATTGTAAAACTATCCCATTCTTTCAAAGGTAATTTGTTAACCTCAAATTCAGTTACTCTTGCCCACGAAGGGCCTCGTTTGCACCAATCTGTAAAAGTTTCTATGTCAGCAGAACCTCCTGTTGCTTCCAAATAAACAGACCCGTCGGGCTTGTTCTGAACAAAACCACAAATCGCAAATTCGAGCGCTTTTTTCTTTGCGTAATAGCGAAATCCAACACCCTGAACGCGTCCCAAAATACGTATGCTTATTGTTTTTCTCATCTTCAGTTATTCGTCCAATCGATAGCGCATTTGTTTTTCAATCTTTTCGAAAAGTTTTACCGGATTGTATGTGCGCCAATCGTACGAGTCAAAATCGCCACCAAATGAAATGTAATAGTCCAAGCGGGCGGATTTAATCTCTTGCAGATTGTGTTCTAGGAAATTTAAACCTACTATCCAACCATCTTCAATATTATCGGCCCATTCCTGATAATAGCTGTCGTCGTCGGCATGGAAATTCAAAACATTTTCTCCAATCAAGATAAATTTCTGTATGCCATTTTCGATCATTCCTTCTACAACATTTCGATACAAATACATAATATCATTGTAAAGAATATCATTCCATTCGCCAATAAATTCCCAAATTGTAAATCCCAACTCATAATTGGTGTACAGAATTTTCATATAAAGTGTGAGCGAACCAAACTCGTCCCACTGCGGGTGAATATAAGTGTTGTAAATCTTGTTTTCTAAAAAAATCTCATTGTATTTCCGCTTATAAAAAGGCGATCGTTTATCTGTTTCGGCAGTATAAAAAGCGCGCCAATTGTAGTATGGTTCGAGTTCAACCATTTTACTTAATGCTAATCCAAATTTCCTGCAAACTAATCAATCCGCCTTTGTAGCGAGCTTTCACAAACGAAATTAGGTCATTCAGTTTATCCAAATCATCGACCAAAGTAATCACTATCGGCAAATCGTTCGAAAGGCGTAAGACATCGGATGTATGTATTTTGTTTCGACTTCCATAGCCTCCTTTTGTTTGTAAAACCGTTGCTCCCGGAATACCAAGTTCGTGTGCCTTTTCCACAATCAATCGACACAAACTATTTCCTTGGTACGAATCGCTCTCATTTAAAATGATTCGCAATTCCATTTTTTTCTCAAAACCATTCATCGTTAATTCGGTTGATTTACTAAATATTGCGCCAAAACGTACCCCAAATATACGAAAAACAAACCCAAGATATTGGCTGCTGCCAGATTGAGTAAAGCAAATTTTAGGTCGCCATCTCTAAAAAGATTCATGCTCTCAAACATAAATGTAGAAAAAGTGGTGAAACTCCCCAAAATGCCAATAAAAAGGAACAGTTTAAGGTTTTCCGACATGTTCTCTTTTCCCAACAATACAAAGCCAAAGCCAATCAAAAAAGAGCCCAAAAGGTTTACGAACAGTGTCCCAATAGGAAATGTTCCCCAGTAATATTTGTGTGGAATTCCGCCCAGTATGTAACGCAAAACGGAACCAATAACACCTCCAAAAGCGATGTAGAATAATTTCATTATTGTTTTTTAAAAAATCAAAGATACTCTTTTCTCTTTTTACAAAAGCCGCTGTTTCTGCAAATGAATTTGTAATTTTGTTTTCAAAATAAAGAAAAATGAGCTTGACTGAATTTCAAAAGCAAATATTGGTCGGTATTCCTGATAATTTGCCGCAGGCTAAACCATACGAACAGGAAATAAACCATGCCCCTAACCGTAAAAACATTTTAACCATCGAAGAGAAAAAGTTGGCGCTCAGAAATGCACTTCGCTATTTTGATCCCATACATCATCCGATATTAGCTCCCGAATTTGCCCAAGAATTACAAAATCACGGACGTATTTATATGTATCGTTTTCGGCCTGATTATAAAATAAAAGCAAGGCATTTAGCGGAATTTCCGCACAAATGCAAGCAAGCGGCAGCGATTATGCTGATGATTCAAAATAATTTGGATTATGCAGTAGCGCAACATCCGCACGAGTTGATTACCTACGGCGGGAATGGAGCTGTTTTCCAAAATTGGGCTCAATATCTGTTAACAATGCAATATTTGGCAACGATGACCGACGAACAAACTTTGGTGATGTATTCCGGTCATCCAATGGGCTTGTTCCCTTCACACAAAGAAGCACCACGTGTTGTCGTAACAAACGGAATGGTTATTCCGAATTATTCAAAACAGGATGATTGGGAAAAATTCAATGCATTAGGCGTTTCTCAATATGGACAAATGACAGCAGGGTCGTATATGTATATTGGCCCTCAGGGTATTGTCCATGGAACAACGATTACTGTGATGAATGCCGCCCGCAAAGTGGCTAAAAACAACGAAAATCCGTTTGCCGGAAAATTGTTTTTAACTTCGGGCCTTGGTGGCATGTCGGGTGCTCAGCCCAAAGCCGGAAATATTGCTGGAGTTATTAGTGTAGCAGCAGAAGTTAACCTCAAAGCCATTCAAACACGTCACT
>DYSK01000084.1:0-1924 GCA_020718315.1 Draconibacterium orientale | reverse complement strand
GGAGTTATTAGTGTAGCAGCAGAAGTTAACCTCAAAGCCATTCAAACACGTCACTCGCAAGCGTGGGTTGACGAAGTGATTGACGATTTAGATACGCTTGTTGTGCGCGTTCGAAAAGCGAAGAAAGAGAAAGAAATTGTTTCCATTGCTTACCACGGAAATATTGTTGAGGTGTGGGAAAGATTTGATATAGAAAATGTTTTTGTCGATTTAGGATCAGATCAAACTTCATTACATAATCCGTGGTCTGGAGGATATTATCCGGTTGGCTTTTCTTTGGAAGAATCAAATGAGATGATGAAGAATAATCCGGATTTGTTTAAAGAAAAAGTGCAGGAATCCTTAAGAAGACAAGCCATGGCCATTAATAAACATACAGCCAAAGGAAGTTATTTTTTCGACTACGGAAACGCATTCTTGTTAGAGGCATCGCGTGCCGGAGCCGATGTGATGGCCGATGATGGAATCCATTTCAAATACCCGTCGTATGTGCAAGACATTATGGGACCACTCTTTTTTGATTATGGTTTTGGTCCATTTCGTTGGGTTTGTACTTCCAACAATCCCGTCGATCTGGAAATTACCGACAAAATTGCTGCCGAAATCCTAACGGAATTGATGCGTAATTCGCCTGCGGAGATTCAAAGTCAGATGGCGGATAATATTCAGTGGATACAGGGAGCGCAGAAAAATAATTTAGTTGTAGGAAGTCAAGCACGTATTCTTTATGCTGATGCTGAAGGAAGAATTAAAATAGCCGAAGCTTTTAACAAAGCGATTGCTTTGGGAGTAATTTCTGCCCCCATTGTTTTGGGGCGCGACCATCATGATGTATCTGGAACAGATTCGCCTTATAGAGAAACCTCAAATATTTATGATGGCTCCTCATTTACAGCCGATATGGCCATACAGAATGTTATTGGTGATGCCTTTCGTGGCGCCACTTGGGTGAGTATTCACAATGGCGGCGGTGTTGGATGGGGCGAAGTAATTAACGGCGGTTTTGGAATGTTGCTTGATGGAACTGCCGAGGCAGATGGTCGACTCAAATCAATGCTCTATTGGGATGTAAACAACGGAATAAGTCGCAGAAGTTGGGCGCGAAATCGGGGTGCAATCAATACAGCCAAACGCGCTATGGAAATCAATCCGAATTTAAAAGTTACTTTGCCCAATTTCGCCGACGATCAATTGCTCGAAGGATTATTTTAAAGATTTATAATAAAAAATGACGCAGCTTAAATTTAAAAACTATGGGAAATTTTAGCCGACAATTCAAATCGTTTTTCAAGAATCACCGAAAAGTTTGGGAGCAATTGGCGCACGATATAGGCGCTAAATTTGTTAAGAATGGACTTTTCAAGCCCTTTGAGGTAATTAAAACGCAGGACAACTTTACCCTCAAATTAGATAGCGTCACAAAAATGTCAGGAAATCATGTTCAATATATCACCCGATTTCAAACCACTTGTAATGCTAGTGCCGATTTGTATTTCCTGATTGTGCGAAAGCATTTTTTTAATAAAAAAGCGCCCAAAAACACAGAGTCCTTTAATACCGATTTGGAAATATTCGAGCAGAAATTTCGATTATTCGTTTCGAGCAGTAGAGAAATCAGGCCTGTTTTAAACCGAAAATTGCTTCTTAATATTGCTGAACAACAGCCTTTTACTTCTATTCGGTTGGAATTGAAGGCCAAAAATTTGGAGCTGACAATCGCTGCTTTGGTGAAAGATATCGACCAGCTTAAATCGCTTTTTGTTTTCATGAAAGAGTTAAGAAACCAGTTCGCGAAGCAAGAATAAGTTTTATTTTCCCTGATTTCTTTTACCTTTGTCGACATGAAACGAGCCATGAGAGATACTCTCACACAGAAGCATGATTATCTATGGCGAGTTCTGCCAAAGGCATCCCTTTGGGACAT
>DYSK01000083.1 GCA_020718315.1 Draconibacterium orientale | reverse complement strand
ATTACGATACGCCAAAAACTCAAATTGGCATTTGTGGATATTACCGTTCCGATTATTTCCAATTGTCCGATTTGAATACATATAGTTATTACAATCAGGGTTTTTCATTGAAATACGGTCATAATTTCTCCGAAAATAAACGATTAAATGCTTCGGTGGTAGGATCCATTTATGGTTTCGATACAAAAGATACCCAATACGAATCTACAGCTTACGAACATAATTATCAAATTGCCGATTACGAAGTTCGTTTGGATTTTGAACATCGCTTAAATGTCCAGCACAGCTTGGTTTATGGTGCAACTACCATTGCCTATGCATTGGATAGAGGAAACGTAAAACCCATAGGCGTTCTGTCGCTGAAAGAAGCGACTGATTTGGGAAAGGAACAGGCAGTTGAAGGAGCTGTTTATTTTACCGATAATTATAAAATCAATTCGCGGCTGAGTACCAATATTGGCTTTCGGCTGGCTGCTTATTCTACTTTGGGAGAAAAAACCATCTATACTTATTTCGAAAATTACCCAAAAGAAGATCGGTATATCAAAGATTCGCTCTATTTCGGAAATGGAGAATTTATCAAATGGCGTTTTGCCCCTGATCTAAGACTTGCCGTAAACTATCAGACAGATAAAAATGGAAGTCTGAAAATTGCTTTCAATCGAACGCACCAAAATATCTTTATGTTGAACAATGCAGTTGCCATTGCTCCCAATACGCAATGGAAATTGGCCGATTATTACCTCAACCCGGCTAAAAGCAATCAAATTTCCATCGGATGGTTTAGAAATATTCCAAGAGGCGATTGGGAAACTTCTGTAGAGTTGTTTTATAAAAATACGACTGATTATACCGAATTTAAAGATGGAGCCGATTTTATTGCCAATGCAAATGTAGAACAATCGGTTATTCAGGGAAAGCAAACCGCTTATGGAATTGAATTTTTGATTAAACGCAGCGGCCATAAATTGAACGGATGGCTTGCTTATACTTATTCCAGAGCGATGGTTGAAGTGGGTGGCGAAAATAGCTGGGAAAACATAAATCAGGGAAATCCCTATCCGGCGAGCTTCGACATTCCTCATGTGGTAAATGCAATGCTCAATTATCAAATTCGAAAACGAATAAGCATCTCTTCTACTTTCACTTATCAAAGCGGAAAACCAGTCACCTACCCTATTGCCACCTACAATATGGATGGAGTGGATTATATCGATTATTCGAGCAGAAATGAATACCGCATTCCCGACTATTTCAGAACCGATATTTCGTTAAAAATTGAAGGAAATCTGAGAAAAAATAAATTAATTCATAGTTCGCTCTTGTTAAGCGTTTACAATCTCACTGGAAGAGACAATCCCTATTCGGTATATTTTGATCAGATAAACGGCAAATTGTGGAGTTATCAATATTCAATCATTGGGATTCCTCTTTTTACTGCAACTTGGTTATTTAAACTTGGAAATTATGACGCAGACTAAACTACTTCTATCGCTTTTAATCATGCTAATGCTTTCGGCATGCGTCAAGCCTTTTACACCCAATATTGATGGGGCAGCGGCTTCAAAAGTGGTGGTTTCGGGCAGAATTACAAATGTGGAAGGCTTTCAAACCATCATGCTTTCCAGGTCTATTCCTTTAAACGACAAAGTGTTCGAGAATTTAAGTGGCTGCAGAGTAAGTATTTGGGACGAAAACCATCATGAATTTGTTTTGAACGAATTCGAAGAAGGCAAATATCATGTTTGGATGAACGGTGAAGATCTAATTATCGGGCAAGCATATCATCTTATCATTACAACTCCTGAAGGCGAAAAACTGGTTTCATCGCCAGATGTTTTGACTCAAGTGGGCGATGTAAATTTACCGGAATTCAAATTGGATAGTATTTACAACAGCGCGTATAATTATTATACCCGTGGTATTCAGTTTTTTGTAGATGTAAGCGGCAACGAAAATACAAGCCCATATTATTTGTTCGAAATAGATGCCACCTATGAACATCATGCCAAATATGCACGCGAATGGTACTACAACGGCAGCATCCATCATATTTATCCGCCCGATTCTTCGCTTATGTATTGCTGGACTACGTTTAGAGTACCCGAAATCGTTACACTTTCTACCGAAAATCTTTCGGCGAACGAATTCAATAATTTCCCTTTGTATTTTGTTCCGCTCAACAGAGATTATTTAACTTTTGGATACAGTTTGCTTTTGCGTCAGGTTGGATTATCGAGAGAGGCTTTTTTGTATTGGGAAATGGTTCGATTGAACAACAATCAAAATGCCGACTTATATTCAAAACAACCTGTTGACACACAAGGAAATATCAAAAACACAACGAATCCGGATAAAGAGGTATTGGGATTTTTTAGCGCATCGGCAATAAGTGAAAAACGCCTTTTTATTGAGCCAATGCCAACGAATCCATATCCGGATTGCGCTCCGTGGCCACTCGACCGCTTGGGATTGCGAGAAATTAGCCGAACCGATTATCCTGCCTTTTTGATGAACAATCCATTGGGGACCTATTTCTTAATCTGGCTTCCCAATGCCTGTGTCGATTGTTCTTTTGATCATGGAGGCATTCAAAAACCAGAATTTTGGCCTTATTAAATGAAATGAAATGAAAACTCGAATTATCAATATCCTTTTGCCGTTTCTACTGTTCAGTTTTGGCTTTCTTGCTGCTCAAAATGATGATTTTGGCGATGAAAAAATTCACCTTTTCACCGATCGAACGTTGTATGTTTGTGAAGACGAGATTCAGTTTAGTGCTTTTATAGAAAATAGGCATGATCAGAGCAAAGTACTGTACATTGAACTGATATTTGCCGACGGAACCGCCTTGTCGTCTCAAAAACATCTCATTTCGTCGAATCAAAGTAGTGGAAAAATGGAAATTCCGAAAGACCTATTAAGTGGAACTTATTACTTGAAAGCCTATACTAAATATCTTCGGAATTTTGGCGCCAATCAGTTTTCGTACATAGCTCTAAAAATCGTAAATCCATACTCCAACGAGTTCCTGAGCGGAAACGAATGGATGTTATTAGATACTGTTTGGAATCAAAACACGGTTTCGATTGGCGCTAGACTTCAAACAAATTTGGAGTATAAGTTGGACCTAAACGAACTCCCTTTACTAAAAAATGCCACTTTGAGCATTGTTCCTGCGTTTAGTTTTCAAAGCTCGAATAGTGTAAAACCAGAAGAGCCAACGAATGCCAAATTCTATCTTCCTGAAACCGACGGTATTTCGCTAAGCGGAAAACTCATCGACAGTTTATCAAAAGAGCCTTTGCCATTTCGCGAAATAAATTTATCCATCGTTGCGCAAAAGAACTTTCGGTCTACACGCACCAATGCTTCGGGACAGTTTTTCTTTGCCTTGCCCGAAATTTTTGGAAGTCAGGATGTTTTTATTAGTACTAAAAAGGAAAAAGAAGTTCATCCAATCATATTCGTGGACAAAGATTATGACAATTCGGTCTTGCAACTTCCCACACCGCCTTTTGTTCTCACAGAAAAAGAACGAAAAACTGCTTTATTACTTGCCCAATCGATACAAATCAGACAACATTTTTATACACAATCCACTCCACAATTTCTCGACACATTTTCAATTCCATTCTATGGTCAGGCGGAAAATACCTTATATCTGGACAACTATATTGCTTTCGAAACATTGGAGGAATATTTTACCGAATTGCCGGGATTGGTAAAAGTAAAAAGCCTGAAAAAAGAAAAGCAGCTTTCAATAGTGAGTAGCTTACGCGATATGAGTTTTTATCCGCCTTTGGTTTTGATGGATTGGGTTGCGGTGGAAGATATCAATCGTATTTTGGCCGTTTCGCCACGTGGAATCGAGAAAGTGGAAGTTGTTCCGTTTCCGTACGTATATGGAGATTTTATTTATGGAGGAATTATCAGTATTCTATCGCGTAACAAAGATTTTGGAGGAATCAGTTTGCCAAAAACAGGCTTGTTCTTCAATTACGACTTTTTTTATCCAGAGTCCGCATTCGACATAGCAAAAACGGCCTCCTCAGCACCTGACACACGAAACACGCTTTATTGGACACAAAACAAAAGTCGAAACACCTTGCCACTGCAAAGCATCCATTTCGATGCAAAATTTTCAGATATACCGTATTGGCTTATCGTACAAGGCGTGGATGAAAATGGCAATGAGATAAGAGAAATTTATCCAATCGAGCTGAATTAGGCCGACCAAAGTTTAAAAATAACAAATACAACAATGGCAATCACCAAGAGGATTGTCCCTAAAATTGAAACGTAAGGAAAAAGACTATATTCTCTAAACTCGGTAATGTCTTCAAATTCAATCAAAGAGTTGTTGGGTTCCAAATCGATGTTATCAAAACGGCGTTGATTTTTCTCATAAGAAAGATAAAACCCATTAAAAATTTCCAAAAGCTCTTTCGATTCCCATTTATTTTTATTTCGCTTCACCAAAATCAGGTATTCTTGCATATTTTCTTTTCGTAAAACAATGCCTTCATCGCAAAAGAAATCAATATTATAAAGCATCTCTACTTTTCCATCGTTGATTAGAATTGAGTTGGATAGAATCAGAACTTCCCATTTTCCTTTTTGAACTTCGCCATCCTGAACCATCAAAAGTTCATTGTTTTTTTCACGAAATATGTAGGTATTCGTATAATCTTCCTTTTTTAAATTATACAATATCCATGAAAACTCAAGCAATTTTGAAGAATGAACCGAATTCTGATGCAAAAGCGATAGACGTTCTATTTCTTTTTGAACTTCTGGATGTTCGCTAAAATAGGATTTTGTAAGATACATATTTGGTCGGGTTATTCTATAATTGATGGAACTTTAAAAACTGTCCAAATATACAAAAAAACAAATGATTTGAAATGGGTCTAAAACCAGACGAGCAGATTGGATTGGTACCACAATCTTAATACAATAAACAAATTGCCTGTGCGCTTATTCCTTCGCCCCGTCCTTCATATCCAAGACCTTCGGTGGTGGTTGCTTTGATGGATAGGCGATCGATTTCAATTTCCAAAATTTCGGAAATCAAATTGCGCATTTTTGGAATATAGCGCGCTACCTTTGGTTGTTGCAAAATCAGCGTAGAATCAATATTTCCGACCCTAAAGCCCTTTGCTTTGATCAATTTATTTGTGTGATTCAACAATTCCAGACTGGAAACGTTTTTCCATTTTGGGTCGTTATCAGAAAAATGCTGACCAATATCTCCCAACGAAGCGGCCCCCCAATAAAGCATCACAAATGGCGTGCAAAAGCACATCAGCATCGGAATGGCCAAGCAGTCCCTTTTCAAAAGGAATCTCAAGCCCACCTAAAATCAATTTTCGTCCAGCCACTAGCTGATGCACCTCCACCTATTCCCACTCTAAAATTGCTCATAGCATTTTATTTTTTGTAAAAATAGAGACACTTTTCGAATAGTTCTTGGGATAGCAATAAAGAAAGCTCTAGGGTTGCCAGAGCTTTCAGAATCGCTAAATTGATTTATAGATCGTAGGAAAGCGTAAACCGCAATGTATTTTTTAATGGATTGGTTGGATTTGTGGAGATTAAATAAGAAAAATCCAAACCAAAAACATTGTATTTTAATCCCGCTCCCAAAGTAAAATATTGCCGGTTTCCTTTTTGGGCCGATTCGTAGAAATAACCACCGCGAACAGCAAATTGTTTGTCGTACCAGTATTCTATTCCGCTGGCCAGATTAATTTCTTGCATTTCTTCGCCAAAAGGAGAATCGTAGAAAGAATGAATCATTCCGGTAATTACTGCCACATTATTGTCTAAGTAAGGGGCCACAATATCGCCGTCCTCATTGTACACCGGAGGGGTTGGTACAAGTAATTTTGTTACTTCGCCCGTAAAGGCAATGGAATTGTAATCGTCTAAATCCAATTCCAATCCTGCGCCAATTCGAAGGTTTGTAGGAATAAAGTCTTTTTGTGAGCTTGAAGTATAGGAGATTTTGTTTCCAATATTGTTGATGGTTAAACCCAGATTCAATCGTGCGTCTCTTCCTCCAATTTCGAGTTTATTTCTGTAATACATCGAAACATCGGCCGCAACAGAAGTTCCTGCTCTAGACTCCACACCGTTGATGCTTTGTCCGAGAGTGAGGTTTGAATAAATAAATTTTCCGGTGACTGCGGCCGAAAAATTATCACTCAATTTTCGGGAATAGGCCAAGTCGATAACCCATTCGTTGGGTTTATAGGTTCCTTGCGATTCTCCTTCACTGTTTGTAAAGGTGATGTTTCCCAACGAAAAATAGCGGAGCGACCCGCCAACCGTTTGTTGGTCGCCAATTTGCTTGTAAAAAGATACATAACCCAAACCGATGTCGTCAACAAGTCCTTTTAACCAAGGGACATACGAAATATTGTAGCCCATATCTTTATCCACAAAAGCCAGTTTAGCGGCATTCCAATAAATCGAATTTCCATCGGGCGAAGTGGCAACACCAATATCTCCCATTCCACCGGCGCGTGCGTCCGGACCAATCATAAGAAAAGGAACTGCTGTAGTAATGGTTCCAAAATCGCGGCTAACTCCAATGTCTTGAGCCTGAGTTGAGGTAAGCAAAATGAGTGTTGAAAAGAAAAGCAATAGTTCATTTTTCATTTCTATGAAGTTTATTTTATTGATATTCATTGATTTAAACAATATAATTGTGTGTGACAAATTTATTCATTTCATTCAGAAGTTAAACGGAGTTTTCATCTTTTTAGTATTTTATGTACGAATTACTTATTTCAAATAGACCAATTTTGCCGTTTTCGCCATGGTATTTCCCGATTGGTCGCTTATTTGCAATCGATAAACATACATTCCTTTGCTTATTTTGCTCCCATTATCGTCGGTTCCATCCCAACGAATATGATTTATCCGAGAAGAATAAGGTTCGAAATTGTCTTCCAAATGCTTTACCAATCGGCCATCTAAACTATATATATCAATGCTAAGCGACATGCTTTGGCTGTTTATATTGTGTTCGAATGAAAATACGGTTTCGTCCGAAAAAGGGTTGGGATAATTCATCAATGCATCCAAAGCCAGCACCGCCGACACTGAAACATAAAACGACAATTTCGCCACCGACGAATTGTTGTAGATATCCCAGACTTTAAAATTAATTTCGTGTGGTCCTTCGGCTAAATTGGAGAATGGATATCGAATGGTGCCACTTTTGTAGGTGTTTAAATCCGATTCGTAATAATCGTTCAATATTTTTATATCCGTTCCGTTTTCGTCGAGAAAAGCAGTGATATCATGTCCAATTCCATTTCCAATTGTATTGATTCCGTTTTCGTCGCTCACTTTGGCCAAAAGCACCGGATTTTCATGACTCATTCCGCCTTCAACAAAATTTATGTCGTTCAGAAAAAGACGAACAACCGGTCCAATAATATCCGTTTCACTCGTTTCGTCGTAACCGCCAATAACAATATCTTTTGTAAAACCTCCGGCATCTTCTTCATTGTTTGCTGCATAGAGGCTTATTTTTCCATTTCCAAAACGATAGGCGATATCTTTTGGGACAACAAAAGAAAAATCGAACAGCCCGTTTTTTATTTCTGATTTTCCTTTGTAGATCACATTTTTTTGAAGATCGAAATTGTATGGATAACTGGCTGCATCGTTGGCCAAAGTAGTAATTTGAGCTACTTTATCAAATATCTGAGGAAAAACAAATCCATCAAAATCACTCATTAGCAAACCGTTTTTATCTTCTACCTGTCCTTGAAAACGCATAAGAGAAAGAGCTTTAAGTGTATCATTTTCGGCAGAAACATCCATATTATTTATTTGGGTTAGGCGAACCGAATTTTCCGGAATGCTTAGTTTTAAAGCAGGATCACCAATTAGAATAAATTTCATCACATTAAAACCCGATCCGCTGGCTCTTTTGGTCAATTTCAAAATATCACCCATTCTATACTGATTTCTATGAGTAGGATCAAGTGTAAATTGGTAAAAATATTTACTCATCACAAAATTGGAGCCGGCATAAGTAGCTCTTGAAGTGGTAAACAAAGCAATTCCGCCACCATTTTCCTTCAAAAAGATATATTCTCCGGCCGAAACCTGTTTTGGATTGTCGTAGCGCGCAAATTCGCAAGTTGCGGTAAGAAAAACAGCTAGTTTATCTTTATTCGCCCAAGTTGCAATATCCGGCATATCCAAATAGCGTTCTTGTCCCCAACCGGTTTCGCCACCATGACCGGTGTAACTTAAAATCAAAGTGCCTTTTTCGATACGGTCGTTGATGGCTTCGTTTACTTTTGGATAGCGTTGTCCGGCCGGAGTTGAGACTTGCTGATATGCATCTACATATATTTTGTCGAGATTTCCGCTTGGATAAATAGTATCCACCATCATCGCCAACTCGTTTGCTTGCTGAATATGCAAATTATTGTCTTCATCGTCGGCAACGAAACACACCACTGTGCGCCAGTTACCAAAAACATCCGAACTCGAGTTTGAGTAATGTTTAATCTTAGCCACAGCAGCAGAAGCTTCTTGTTCATTTACAACTGGCAATCGGCCAATTCCAATGTCCACATCATCGTAATACATATCGCCTTCGTCCTCATCAAGAAAACCAAAATAATCGTCCACTGCAATAGAAATGATCGGATCTAAACTTTCTATCGACTCAAAAGTGGGAATAAGATTTGTATTGTTGGTTTCGCGATTGAGGTAATCGTAGGATGCATCACCAAAAAGCAACAGATATTGCAAAGGGGACAATGCGGAAGAATGCTGATAAACGGAGCGAACAAAATCGCGAATGGCCGTAGGATCTTGCTTGCCGCTGGAATATTCGTTGTAAATCTGAGCGGTTGTATTCACCTGTACCTTCAAACCATCTTGCCGATGAAAGTCGGCCAATTCGTTGGCTTGAGGCAAAAAGAGCGGTGGACAAACAATAATCATATCTATGTTTGCGATGGAATGCAGATCTTGATTCCCCATTTTTTCAACAAATGTGGGTTTGAAAGCCATTTCGGGAGTAAAAGCAATAAATTCTTTTAGTTCATTCGTTGGGATTGTAAATTCGGCTGTTGAAACCTGAAGTTGAGTTTGTATTTTTTGTACTTTTTCGAGTTGAGAAACATCCCAAACCAAGGTAGCCGATGATGCGTTGGAGACGGAAAATTTACTGATTGCATCGCTACCGACAGATTCGGGACTTCGAAACAATAATTGGGCATTTCCAAATTTCAAATGTTCTTGTACGTTCAATTCGATGTAATCGAGCCAACCGATAGAACCGGAAAGTGGTCGATTGTAGAGCAGTTTCACTTCCATGTTTGGATCAGCCGAAAGCGAAAAATATTTCTCGAAAGTATTGTCGTAAGCATAAGCAGGATAACTGCCTGTGGGAATACTGCTTATCCTAATATTCCCCAAACTGGTACTGTTGTAAAACAAATCGAACGAGCTGCTCGCCGAAGATCGTGCAATCAGTTTAGCTTTCAGATACGCTTGCGAGCCGGAAATAAGGTTAGCAAAATTAAAATTGTATTTTGTGTTATCCGTAAATTCAAATTTAAAACCAAACCATCTTCGCCCTGAGCCAATCAAATTGTAGGTTTCATCTTCAACAAAAGCATAATTGGTAAAAGATGTAATTTGTTTGTTTGCCACTTCAGTAGTTAGCGGAATTGTTTCGATACGTTTTCCGTCGAGCGTTTTGATATGAACAAAATAATAAGCATTCCGGTCGTACACATTTAGCTGATGTTCAAAAACATTTTTATTGGCATTAAATTGCCATGTATCGGGACCTTGAGCATAAAAAAGTAAATAATCGACCGCA
>DYSK01000082.1 GCA_020718315.1 Draconibacterium orientale | reverse complement strand
GCTACAAAAGAAATAAGAAAAATAGAAGCTCAGCAGGGAGGAGATCCAATTAAAATTATTGCCATAACGGCTTATGCCTTGGATAACAAACGAGAAGAATGCTTGCAAGCAGGAATGGACAATTTTTTAGCCAAACCATTCAAACCCAATCAATTGATTCAGCTTATCGACGAAATAAAATTTGCTTAACACGATTTGAAATTCAATGCAATATTAAACCAGCCTATTTATTTCCGCCATTTTATTTTGCAAAACATCGGAACGCATCACAAATTGCTGCGAAGCACGACTTTGCATTTCCAACAAAATTTCGGTATTTCCAAACAGCTCGGCAATCCGGTTGTCTTTGCTATGCCGGATGCTGAGCATGCTTAGATTTCGGTTGTACCTAACACTATAATCGGTTTTAAGTTGAAATAAAAGCTCTTCCAATTGCAGCGGATTTTCATCCGCGACCAAGGAGAAGTTAAGAGCCGAATTTTGAATCAATCGAATATGAAAATGGAAATCGGAAAATAGTTTCAAGATAACGGTTAGTTTTTCCGCATCGATAAAATCAAAATCGCGCGATGAAATCGTAAATAATATTTGATTTTTTTTCAAAATACAAGTCGGTATTTCTGAATCAAAACGATTTTGATTGTCGATAAGGCTGCTTAAATGAGGCTGAAGAAAAGAACGAATAAAAAGTGGAATATTCTTCATTTTCAATGGCTGCAATGTTCTGGGGTGAATAACACTGGCACCATAAAAAGCCAACTCAACCGTCTCGTGATACGAAAGATGCTTTAAATTTCTCGCTTGTGGAAATTCTTTTGGATTTGCATTTAGAATTCCGGGCACATCTTTCCAAACAGTAAGTTGTCGGGCATTCAAACAGTTGGCAAGAATAGCGGCCGAAAAATCGGAGCCTTCCCTACCCAAAGTTGTTCTGTATCCGTCCTTTGTTCCGCCAATAAATCCCTGAGTTATTACAATATTCACTTGGCTAAATGCCCGATTCATCCACTGAAAAACTTTTGCTTTTGTCGTTTCCCAATCGATGTGTGCATCTCGATATTTATCGTTTGTAATAATTAAATCGGATACATCGACCCAACTATTTAGTAACTGATTTTCGTTCAAATAGTCCGACAATATTTGGCTCGAGAGCAATTCGCCAAAACTTACAATTTGATCGTAAGCAAAATCGTAGGCTTGCGCAGCAGAGTTTTCCAATTCATTCTCCAATTCGCTAAAACACGCCTCTATTTTGGCAAAAATTGAATGGTTTTGCTCAAACAAATCGGCTAAAATTGAATAATGGTAATCTTTTATCGAATTCAAAAAGGTTTCTTTTTCCTTGTCGTGGGATCGATAAGCACTCAAAAGGTGCTCAAAAGCATTGGTCATTTTTCCCATTGCCGAAACAACAATCAGCAATGGCGAATCTTTTTGCTCGGCAATGAGCGGCAAAAGCAATCGGAGTGTTTTTGCATCTTTTACCGCTGCACCTCCAAATTTGTAAACCAACATCTTTCTATGTATTAGTGTAATTGTTTTGCGTTCTTTTCGTAAAATCAGTCAATTCTTGTTTGCTAATTTAGCCAAATTCTGAAAATTCTTAATTCAATCAATGATTGCAAAATTAGCCAAAAGAATTTTAAAAAAAACCAATGAAAATAGGTCTATGGCTTTTAATAAGTGCTAAAATATCAATGCAAATTCATAGAATCGATAATTTCCCTGATTCGCTCTTTTAGTTCGGCTTCCACTTTATAATAATCTTCGAGTTTATCTAAGGGTGCTTTCACACCAAAATAGTATTTAATCTTGGGTTCTGTTCCGCTGGGGCGAACAGAAATTTTTGTGCCGTCTTCGGTAAAAAATTGCAAGACATTCGATTTTGGCAGATCGATCTTAGATTCTTTTTGGTTCAAAAGATCGAAATGGATTTGCTTTTGATAATCTTTTATTGCTATTAGTTTAGAATTATTGATTTGCAAAGGTGGATTTTTTCGATAATCGACCATAAGTGCCTCAATTTCTTCGGCACCCGACTTGCCTTTTTTTACCAATGAAATAAGCGTTTCGTAGTAAAAACCATATTCCAGATAAATCTGTTTTAGCATTTCAAACAAAGTAAAACCATGCTCAGCAGCCCAAGCAGCTGTTTCTGCAACCATAGCACAAGCGCTTACAGCATCTTTGTCTCGAACAAAATCGCCCACCAAAAAGCCATAACTTTCTTCGCCTCCGCCAATAAATTTCTTCTTGCCTTCCAGTTGTTGAATGATATCTGCAATGTATTTGAAACCGGTCAATACATCGTAGGTTGCAATGGAATATTTATTGGCCATATCGATCAGTAATTCGCTGGTAACGATTGTTTTAACCATAAATTGATTTCCATCGAGCAAACCATTTTCTTTCCATTTGGTAAATAAATAATGCGAAAGCAAAGTGGCTGTTTGATTTCCATTGAGCAAAACAAACTTATTTGCATCGTTTCGCACAGCAATTCCCACTCTGTCGGCATCGGGATCGGTAGCCATTACCAAGTCGGCGCTCACTTCCAAAGCTTTATCAATAGCCATTTTCAAAGCCGCTGGTTCTTCGGGGTTTGGCGATTTTACGGTTGGGAAATTGCCATCAACCACATCTTGCTCAGGCACATTGTAAACATTGCTAAAGCCAAAAGCTTCCAATGCCATAGGAACCAAGCGAACTCCGGTTCCATGAATTGGCGTATATACAATTTTTAAATTGGTGTGTTTCCGAATAATTTCGGGCGATAAACTCAAGGTTTTTAGGGCTGCCAAATATTTTTCGTCCAAATCGCTTCCAATCGTTTGCTGCAAAAGTGTATTTCCCTTAAAATTTACTTCATTAATATTGGTAATTTTTTGAGCTTCGGCCACAACATTTACATCGTGAGGATTGATCAACTGTCCACCATCTTCCCAATACACTTTATAACCGTTGTATTCTTTTGGGTTGTGCGAAGCCGTAATGACAATTCCAATCTGAGCTTTCAATTCTCGAATAGCAAAAGACAATTCGGGAGTGGGGCGCAAATCGTCGAAAAGAAAAACTTTTATTCCGTTGGCCGACAACACATCGGCCGTAATTTGAGCAAAATAGGTATTGTTGATTCGACAATCGTAAGCAATAACGGCACTTATTTGTTTTCGTTCCGGAAACATTTTAAGAACATAATTGGCCAAACCTTGCGTGGCCATCCCAACGGTATATTTATTCATTCTATTGGTTCCTACGCCCATAATTCCGCGTAAACCGCCCGTTCCAAATTCCAAATCGCGGTAGAACGATTCAATCAATTCTTGCGGATCATTTTCTATCATCTGGCGAATTGTATTTTTTGTAATTTCATCATAACTCCCATTTAACCATATGTTTGCTTTTTCAATTACTTCCGGATCAATGTATTTCTTTTCCATAAATCATCACATTATTTTGGTTCTTAGCTTGGATAAATTTTCAAATTTTGAGTACTTTCAAATCATACTTTCAAAATTGCAATAAATATCTCGTATAAAAAAGTTTTCAGTAATTAAATTGAAAATAGGCCAGAAAGTACTTTACTCAATACATTTTTAAATACCTTTGCAATCCAATTTTCCACGAAACAAATCCTATTATGCATACATTTTTAGCGCAACTTCCAAAAGCAGAATTACACAATCATTTAGATGGCTCATTGCGAGTGGAGACCATTCTTGAATTGGCAAAATTTCAAAAAATAAAACTTCCTACTTTCAATTATCAGGAACTCAAAAAATTGCTTGTCAACGATGAAGATTGCCAAAGCTTAACTGAATATTTTGTTCCATTCGAAATCAGCTTATCGGTTTTGCAAACAGAGGAATCGTTGGAGCGAGCCACTTTTGAATTGTTGGAAGATGTTTTTTCGGAAAATGTTAAATATTTAGAGATTCGTTTTTCGCCATTGCTACACACAAAAGAAGGCTTAAGCCTCGAAAAAATAGTTGGAGCGGTGCTGAGAGGAAAAAAACAAGCCGAAGCCTTGTATGCCATTAAAAGCGGAATCATCATTTGTGGATTGCGCCAAAACACAGCTTCACAAAATTTTGAATTGGCTCAATTGGCTGTAAAATACAAGAATAAAGGTGTAGTGGCTTTCGATTTGGCAGGCGAAGAATTTGGTCGTCCGGCACTCGATCATTTGAAAGCGTTTGAATTTGCTTTTCAAAATGATTTAGCTCGAACCGTTCATGCCGGCGAAGCGGATGGCGCTCATTCTATCTACGATGCTATTCACGGCTTAAAAGCGAATAGAATTGGTCATGGAACGAAGCTTTTTCAAGATCAGGAATTATTAAAATATATACGCGACAACCAGATCACCTTGGAAGTTTGCTTATCATCCAACTTACAAACAAAAGCCGTACAATCACTTGAAAAACATCCAATTATAGATTATTTTAAGCAAGATGTATTGGTTACTCTGAATACCGACAGTTATTTGATTTCAGGAACAACACTCACAAAAGAATTTGAAATTGCGGAAAGTATTTATCATTTCGATAAAAAAGATTTTGAGCGATTGAGCTTAAATGCTTTTCAGGCTGCTTTTATCGATGCCGACCAGAAACAAGATCTTATTCGATTGGTGAAAGAGGAAATGAAAATCCTATTTGCAAATCACAAATAATTTAGTGAGCTTTGTTCAGAAAGTTATTCATCTCATTTGAAACTTCTTCACGCTATGCATACATTCGATATTCCAAATTTCAAAATTGTCCCAAATCGCTTTTTCTTAATGGCCGGTCCTTGTGTTGTTGAAAATGAACACATGCCTTTCGAAATTGCCAAAGCCATCAAAGAAATCACCGGCCGATTGGGCATTCCTTTTATTTTCAAAGCCTCTTACCGCAAGGCAAACCGTTCGCGTTTGGATTCCTTTTCCGGAATTGGCGATTTGATAGCCTTAGAAGTACTTGGTAAAATCCGAAAAGACCTGCAAATTCCAATTGTTACCGATATTCACTCTGTTGAGGAAGCCGCTTTAGCAGCCCAATATGTTGACGTACTGCAAATTCCGGCTTTTCTGTGCCGTCAAACAGAACTTTTGGTTGCAGCCGCAAAAACCGGAAAAATCGTCAATATCAAAAAAGGTCAGTTTCTTTCGGCCGATGCCATGCGTTTTGCCGTGGACAAAGTGAGGGAATCAGGAAACGAAAACGTAATGCTCACCGAACGCGGAACAATGTTGGGCTATCAGGATTTGGTGATCGACTTTAGAGGAATCCCGGTGATGCAAAAGAATGAAATTCCGGTTATTTTGGATATTACCCATTCCTTGCAACAGCCAAATCAAAAAAGCGGCGTTACCGGAGGCCAACCACAACTAATCGAAACAATTGCAAAAGCAGGAATTGCTGCAGGAGTTGATGGAATTTTTATCGAAACGCATCCAAATCCTGCATTGGCACTTTCGGACGGCGCAAATATGCTGAAATTGAATTTATTAGAAGATTTGTTGCTAAAACTTATTCGCGTTTACGAAGCCGTTCATTAACGCGGCTATGAACGAACAAACAGTTCCATCAACAAAGGAACAATAAGCATGGAAGGAAGAAGGTTTACCACTTTTATCTTCTTAATTTCCAATAAATTAATTCCAAGTCCAATTAATATTACACCTCCGGTTGCTGTTACTTCTGTAATATAGGTTGGATTTATAAAATCGCCGGCATAAGCAGCCAACAGTGTGAGGCCACCCTGAAAAATAAGAAGTGGAATAGCCGAAAACAGAACACCAATACCAAAAGCAACGGTTAAAGCCACCGACGAAATTCCATCCATCAACGATTTAATTAATAACAGTTCAGGTTCACCTCCCAAACCTTCCTGAATGGCTCCCAAAATTGTCATGGAGCCAACACAAAAAAGCAAAAATGCGGTTATTAATCCTTCGCTAAAGGAATCGTTCTTACTTTTTGTCATTTGCTTTACTTTGTCGCCCAATGAATTGATCCATTCTTCCATTTTTAGCCTTTCGCCGAGCAATCCGCCAGCAATCAGACTGAAAATAATGATCAATAACTGTTTGCCTTCAAGAGCCATTTTAAAGCCAAGAACTAAGGTGAACAATCCCATTATCTGAAAAACAAGTTGAACATATCGTTTTGGCAAATTCCGATGAACAATAAGCCCAATTGTACTGCCCAAAATGACAGCGCTAAAGTTTACAAGAGTTCCAATCATTTTTTATTCCATTTTGTTGGTGGAGGAAAATATTCATATGCGCCAAGGTCTGGTTTTAAATCGCGCGAGTTTCCATCCAGATCAAATATGTTTCCCATTAAAATCCCTTTGTCGATCACGGGCGAGCCGATTTCTAAACGAAAATCGGCATCATAAGGCGCCACAAACAAGGGATTGCGGTTAAAAATACTTTCATTGGTTTGCAAACTGCCCGCTAAACTCGACTTCAGTAGGCAGTAATCGAATAAATAGGTAAAATCGTTTTCTGTTCCGGTAAAAGGATCAATCAAAATTTCTTCATCCAATGTGCCATAAAAGACACAATCGCCAAAATAAGCTTTCTCCAAAATTCCATTGTACACAATATCGCCCTGAGCACCAGAATAAATGAAATAATTGCTCAGATGCAACAAGGGATCTTTGCGAACAGCATGGGAATAATAATTGGCAAAGGTGCTGTTTTTAAAACTGTAACTTCCACCTATTGTAAGGTTTAGAACGCTACTTCCGGTATTTGCCACTAAGATTGTATTCGCTTCAATTTTATAAAATCGAGTAAACAAACCCCAACCCGACATATTTACAATTTTTGTATTCGTCAAAAACAAAGTATTTCCTAAACTTTGTGTTATAGTTTCGGCCTGAATTCCAATAGTTCCATTTTTAATGATGGCGTAATTAAAATAACTATCAGCATTGCTCTCATTAATCCAAATTCTATCCCATTGAGCAGGTAAGTTTTGATAATCCAATTCCAAACGTGTTCCCTGAAAAGTAACTGGGTTTTCTTTTGTTCCATCAACCTGAATGCTTCCTCCTTTATAAATCCACATACCCGATTTATTGTAAAAATGGATACGAGTTCCTGCCTCTATTTTTAAAGTAGCCAAAGAATCAACCACCGCGTAGCCAACAATTACATACGGTTTATCGTTCGTCCAATTCACCGTTTCGCCTTCGCGAGCAATAATATTAAGGGGCGGCAATCCTTCTATATTTAGATTGGGCAAAATATAATGTGCATCTCGTCCCCAGGCATATAAGTCAACATCTTGTATCTTTCCATTCAGTTCGAAAAGAACAGAATCGCGCACTATCAATGGCGAATTTTGATTGTTTGGATCGATAGTGATTCGTACAAAAACAAAAAGACTATCGCCGCCGGCAAGTTCCAATTCCCTAAAAACCGTTCCGCTGTGGCCATTTACATTTATTTGATATGGACTTTGGATGCCACCAGCCAAAGCAATTTTAGAAATAAGAAGCGTGTTTTTTTCTTTATTATAAACTTTGAGCTGCTTGGTTACAGATCCCATAGTAGTGAATATCGTATCGAAAGTAATCGTATCGTTCGAAAAAACCAATCTCACAGAACTATCTGTGATAAATAGAGGTTCTTTGCTGCAAGCAAGCATCAAACCCAATCCAACGGCAACTAACCACAATCCAATTTTTGATAATTTAATCAAAGCCAAAATTTTGTTCAAAGATAAGAATACCTTATCAATACGATTAAATTTTAGTTGTATTGTACAAAATGATTTTTTTTGTTTTAACATAAGCAATTCATTCCATGCAAAAGTTAATTATATCACATATTTCAATCTCAATCAAATCTTAATTTTAAAATAATGTAATTTAGTTTCGCAATTGAAAATATGGACTTCTATCGTACAAAGCAATATATTATAAATCGGCTTCATGTCGATTTGGATCGCAGATTAATCTACCACGATTTGGAACACACATTGGATGTGTATCATGCAGCACAACGCATATCAGAAGCTGAAAATATTGATAAACATTCCATGCAGTTAATTTTAACTGCTGCCTTGTTTCACGACAGTGGAATGCTGTTAAATTACGAAAACCATGAAGAGGAATCTATATTAATTTGCAAGGAAGAACTTCCTAAATTTAACTATACCGATCAAGAAATTGATACAATTTCAAGGTTAATAAAGAAAACAAAATTGGCTGAAACGGCTAACTGTAGCTTAGAAAACATATTATGCGATGCAGATTTGGATTACTTAGGACGCGAAGATTTTATAATTAAGAGCACAAAGCTACTTCTTGAGTGGAAATATTTGGGTAAACATTCCTATTCCCTGGTTGAATGGCTGAGAATTCAGATACATTTTCTCGAAACCCATCAATACAATACCAAATCAGCACAAACCATGCGAAACGAGACGAAAATAAAAAATATCGAAGAAATACGAGCGCTTTATAAAATTTGTTCTGAGCCTACTTTGTAATTGAAACACAGCAGCAGTATTTTTGTCTTAATCCAAAGCATATTTTTAATATCTTTGCCGTCCTAAAAAAATATAGAGCATGAGAAATATCCTTGCAATTGTTGGTCGTCCAAATGTTGGCAAATCAACTCTATTTAACCGACTTACAGAATCGCGCGATGCTATAGTTGAAGAAACAAGTGGCGTTACGCGTGATCGGCATTATGGTATTTCGAATTGGAACGGGAAAGAATTTGCCGTGATCGACACGGGAGGTTATGTTCTTGGCTCCGGCGATATTTTCGAAGAAGAAATTAGAAAACAAGTGAAATTGGCCATTGAAGAAGCCGATGTGATCACTTTTGTTGTGGATGTAACCGAAGGGATCACCCCCATGGACGAAGATGTAGCAAAAATGCTTCGCAAAAGTGACAAACCGGTCATTCTAGTTTCAAATAAAGTTGATAATACAAAACGATACATCGATTCGACCGAATTTTACAGTTTAGGTTTGGGCGAAGTGTACAGCATTTCGGCCATCAACGGAAGTGGAACCGGCGACTTATTGGATGTTGTGGTAGATAAATTTGTGGATAAACCGGAAGAAATTAAAACCGATTTACCTAAATATGCAGTCGTAGGCCGACCCAATGTCGGAAAATCATCTTTTGTAAACGCCTTATTGGGCGACGAACGAAATATTGTAACACCCATAGCCGGAACTACCCGCGATTCTATCTATACGCCATTCAACAGATTTGGCTATGATTTTGAATTGGTCGATACCGCCGGAATTCGCAAAAAAGCCAAAGTACATGAAAATATAGAATTTTATTCAGTACTTCGTTCAATTAAAGTGATCGAAAGCAGCGATATTTGCATACTGATGCTTGATGCCAAAGAAGGTATTGAAAGCCAGGACATCAATATTCTACGCCTGATTATCAAAAACAACAAAGGCTTGGTTATCGTGGTGAATAAATGGGATTTAGTAGAGAAATCCTCCAATACTCATTTGGAATTTAAACGAAAGATTTTAGAAAAAACAGCCCCTTTTACAGATGTTCCTATATTGTTCACCTCTGTTTACGAAAAACAGCGTCTGTTTAAAGCATTGGATGCTGCCAATGAAGTTTTTCAAAATCGAAATCGGAAAATTGCAACTTCGAAATTGAACGAACATCTGTTGCCACTTATACTCGCTTATCCGCCACCAGCGGCATCTAGAGAACGGTATATTCGAATAAAATACATTACCCAATTGCCACTGGCCTATCCGGCTTTCGCTTTTTTTTGCAATTTGCCACAAGACGTAAAAGATTCGTATGCACGCTTCTTGGAAAACAAGATTCGGGAAGAATACAATTTTTCAGGATCACCAGTCCGCTTGTTTTTTAGAGAAAAATAAAAATGACCACTCACTTCCGACTGGATAAATATTTGTGGGCCATAAGAGCCTATAAAACGAGGAGTCTTTCAAC
>DYSK01000081.1 GCA_020718315.1 Draconibacterium orientale | reverse complement strand
AATCCTGAATTGCCTCTTCGTGTTTCGAAGGACGGGGAATTTGGGTCAGACTATAAAAATGTTTCCAAATTGCTTTAGGTTCGAGATTTAATATTTCTTTACTCATGAGTTTATGTTTTAAATTTATTGATTCGAATTGATGCGCTAATTTAGGATAAATTTGGCAAAGAGGCTAAGCAGAACATTGATAAACCATTAAAGTTTCTTAAAAAAGAATTCGTGATATCATGACGACTATAAGCGAATGTTTAGGAGTTCTATTTCTACTCCCAAAGAAACATTTCGTAGTTTTTTCTCGCGCACCAAAGTGTTGATGATAAACACGCTCAAAAGGAGTGCAATATGACACATTACCGACGGCATTGATCCCTGATACTGCGGTACAAAGGCGGAAATTAAAATACTTGGAATAATAAACAAAACGGAACCAATGATAAAATCGCCGATGATTTTTCGTTTAAATAGATCGTTGGTATAAACCAAATTGCGCACAGCCATCAAAAGCATTGTGAACATGCCCAACTGATAATAAAGTCCATAATATTTATAGATCGCATCGGGGTGGCTGTATGTGGCGAAAAATTGCTGGCAGCTAATCAATACGGCTGAAGTTGGTTTTGATAGAAAATAAGTAATAAAGAAAAGGGCACTTCCGAGGAAAACAAAAGTAATATAACGTTGAATCTTTTTTTCGGTCGGGGCGCTCAAATAGGCAAAATAAACACCCAAAGCGGGCAACATTGTAATATCGGCAAAAGACAAGCGCACTAAAAAAGGATGACCCGGAAACATACAATTGAATGCTTCGAGCAATTGGTATCCTGCAAGAAAAAACAAAATGGCAATCAGGCTTTTCAAACTGCTTTCGCTCTGCTTAAAAAGCATAAAAAAATAAATAAACGCAGCTAATTCTATCAGTCCTGTAAGGATTGCCAGATAAGGAGAATAGGGATTCATCTTTGTTTTATTTGAAAGAAATTTTACGAAAGCGAAAATACAAAATTATTGTCCGAAAGTGAAAAAAAATATCTAAAACCGGTTTCAACATAAATTTTCATTCTTTCAAACACCATTTGAATTTATTTTTCCTGATAAACAACTTGTGTAACAACCTGCCCCACAGCATTCAATGTTTCTTTGTCGATATTTTGAAGATTATCATTCAATGTATGCCAATGTTCGTAGAATCCGGATGCCGTTTTTGAGTCGTGTTGAATGATATCGATTGTTGGAATCTGGCTGTTTCGATTTATAAAATAATGATCGTCCAAAACCGACGAACCATTTTCTAATAAAAAATAATCGGAGAATCCGAGCGTTGCTGCTGTTTTCCATACATCTTTAACTATCTGAGGAGCGTAAAGCATCGAAAAATATTCCATGCGAAAAACGGCATTCTTTGCTCCAACCATATCCAACAAAATCCCGTATTGAGCATTGTAGTTGGGATAATGAGGATTGAGCGACCAATATTGAGAACCCAAAGCCCAGGTATTTTCAGAATTTGCAGTCCTTGGTGCAAATTCAGGTGTTCCGTAATCTTCCAAATCAAAGAGAATTATATCCACGCCAATTTTGGCTTTTTGAATCTGCAGAAGACGCGCCAATTCGATCAATACTCCTACTCCACTACCGCCATCGTTTGCGCCATCAATGGGCGTTTTATGATTGGCTGCATCCGGATCATGATCGGCAAAAGGACGCGAATCCCAATGAGCTGATAGAAATATTCTTTTCTGATTTTGAGGATTAAAACTGGCAATAATATTTTTCCCGTTCAAAATTGTCCCATCAAAAGCACGCATCTGAAATTCCTGAACCATTACCGTATCAGCATATCCACTGAGTTTGTTTTGCAGGTAAAGAGCACATTTCTGATGTGCCGCCGTATTGGGAACACGAGGGCCAAAGCTGGTTTGCGCGGCAACATAAGCATAAGCAGAATCGGCATTGAAAGGTGGTACTATAATTTCATTTTCTTTATTTGATGTCAATTCGCTCGCAGTTTTTTGTGCATTTTTCCCATTTTCGCAGGAAAAAAAGAAGAAAACCAGAGGAAGCAGTGCCGTGAAAAAATTTTTATAGCTCATGTTTATTTATCTTTAGATTAAGAATACCATAACAAAATTTTAAGAATCGATTGCAAATTTAGCCTTTAACAAAACAATTAATCCATTCGACATGAAAAAATGCATTTTTTATGTTTAAAATTTATTAAGCAGAAATTCTTGTTGATTCATTCTTTGGCGCTCTGCCATTTCCATTTTCAGAAAATCTTCGGACAGTTCGGCTGCATTTCCTAAATAACCCAATGCAGAAATACTAAATGCTTTGGTTTGATTAACAAAACCGAACAAATTGTTTGCCAAGCCGGCATCAAAACCTGTCATTTGATGGACATAAAGACCTTGATTCAGTGCTTCGAGCGAATAGCTGGCAACAGCCTGCCCCAAATCGTACTGTGCAGTGGTGTGTGTGGTTCCATTGTGTTTAAACTGTGTTTGATAACAGTTTAAAATCAATACTGGAGCTTTTGCTGCCCAGTTTTTATTAAACACCACCAAGGTTTGGAAAATTTTTTCAAAATTTTCGTCGCCACGAAAGGCAACTAAAAATCGCCAAGGCTGATCGTTGTACGCCGAAGCAGACCAGCGAGCCGCTTCAAAAATGCTACGCAGTTTTTCTTTTTCGACCGGCTTGGAATCAAAAGCCCTTGGACTCCACCGGTTTTGGCTGAGGTGATTGATTGGATAATCCAATCTTGCAATTTTTTTCATCATTTCTATTAAAAAACTAAGGTAAAAACGCTTCCTTTTCTAGGAATTGATTTCACATGAATACTTCCTTTGTGCATGTGCATGATCTGGCGTGAAAGACTCAATCCAATGCCCGATCCTTCTTTTTTTGAAGTAAAAAATGGCATAAATATTTTATCTAATAAATCCGGTTTAATGCCTATTCCATTGTCGGCCAGCTCAATAATAACGTGGTTATTCAAATTTTGCCGGGCTATCATTTTGATTTCCGGATTTTCTTGCCCCTCAAGTGCGTGGATAGCATTCAGGTACAAATTGATCAAAACTTGTTCGATTAAATCCGGATCGGCAGTTAAATGCAAATTGTCGGGCAATATTTTGAACGAAAAGCGAATGTTTTTTTCTTTCAACTGAGCTATAAAAAGCTGTTCAATCGTTTGAAACAAATCCAAAACTGGGATATGACGGAAGTTTGGTTTTGGAATTCGGGTAAGGTTTCGATAAATTTCCACAAAATTCAGCAAGCCTTCGCTTCTTTTCCCAATTGTTTCGAGTGCCAATTTTACATTTTCTATTTCATCGACCGACAAATTTTTAAATTTCAACTCATTCGATTTTTCGTCAAAAATCATTTGGTTTAATGTGTTGGTCAAAGACGATATTGGAGTGATGGAATTCATGATTTCGTGTGTGAGCACCCGAATAAGTTTTTGCCATGATTCAATTTCCTTTGCTTCCAATTCGGCATGAATATCTTGAAAGCTGACTAAAAAATATTCCTCTCCTTGTTTTTTAAATTCCGTGGCCACCGCTGTCAGTTGCAATACTTCATCTTCTTTGTAGAGTTTTATTAGAATCGTATCGCCCGAATGAATATTCAACAATTGATGAACGATATTTTCGTCGAGACTTTGCAATTGATTGATATGCGTTAAATTATTGATTTCGAAAATGCGTTTGATGGCATTGTTTACAATGTCTATCATTCCGTCTTTTCGATAGGCTATGATACCGATATTAATGTGTTGAATGACTGTTTGGAGGTAATTGTACTGTGTTTCTTTTTCGGCTCGTGTTTTTTTAAACATTTTTATCACCTCATTGAACGAATCGTTTAAACGTTCAAAAGTTTTCCCGCTCACATTGGACGAAAAAGTAGCTGCAAAATCGTTGTATCGAATGCTGTCTAAAAATTTGACAAATCGTTGGTTACTTTGCTCAGCAAAAACAATTAAAAGTACGGTTTGTACTACAAGCAAAACTAAAAGTGCCCAAGAGGTGATAAATTCGTTGTTGCTATAAAAATAGGCCAATGCCAATGTATTGAACAGCAGCAGAAGAACTCTAAAAACAACAATCAATCGAAAATTTCTATAAATCATATTTTTCTATTCGCCTATAGAGCGAAGCGCGTGTTAAACCCAACTCTTTAGCAGCTTTGGAGATATTTCCTCCATGTTTATCGATTACTTTCCGAATGAGAATACGTTCAGTATCTTTTAGATTCAATTTATCTGAGGTCAACAAAGCATCTTTTTGGATGGGTTTCATCAGGAAGAAATCATGTGCCTGAAGGTTGTTGTCTTCAGCCATAATAACAGCCCGTTCGACCGAATGCTGAAGTTCACGAATATTGCCCGGCCAGTTGTGCTTTTTCAACCTTTTGAGAGCGCCTTGGCTAACTTTTTTCTTTGGCAAGCGATATTTTTTCATGTAAATGACCAAAAAATGTTCTACCAAATCCTGAATATCCTCTTCACGTTCGCGCAAGGGTGGAATTTGAATTTCGACTGTATTTACCCGATACAACAAATCTTGTCGAAATTTCCCTTCTTCCACCATTTCGTAGAGAGGCATATTTGTGGCACAAATAACACGAACGTCGATTGGGATTTCGGTATAGGTTCCAAGTCGGACGATTTTTCGATTTTGCAATACGCTTAGCAATTTGGATTGAAGGCTATAGCTCAGGTTTCCAATTTCGTCTAAAAAAATTGTTCCGCCCGAAGCGGCTTCAAAACGGCCGGCGCGGTCTTCTTTTGCATCGGTAAAAGCTCCTTTTTTGTAGCCAAAAAGCTCGCTTTCGAACAATGATTCCGTAATAGCGCCTAAATCGACCGAAATAAAAACTTCCTTCTTACGTTCAGAAATACGATGGATGGCTCGTGCAATAAGTTCTTTTCCTGTTCCATTTTCACCCAGCAACAGCACATTGGCGTCGGTTTGAGCTACTTTTTTGACGGTATTCAGAACGCGCTGAATGGAAGGAGAGTGACCAATGATTTCGACAAATGGCGAATCCATATCCGAAATCAATTGCTTTTGTTTATCACGAAGCGCAGCCAATTCTTTTCTGGAGTTTCGAATTTGAAGATTCGAATTAATTTCGGCCAGCAATTTATGATTGTCCCAAGGTTTTAAAATAAAATTTGTTGCTCCTTCTTTGATTCCTTGAACGGCCAATTCGATATCGCCATATCCTGTAATAAAAATAATGACCACAGAGGGATCTATTTCCAATGCTCTATTTAACCAATAAAAACCTTCTTGGCCACTCGTTGCATCACGCGAAAAGTTCATATCCAACAAAATCACATCGTAATTTTCGCTTCGCATAAAATCGGGTAGTTTATTGGGATCCGACTCTGTATGAACAGATGTAAACTGCTGAGACAAAAAAAGTTTGGCAGCCAAAAGAACATCTTTATCGTCGTCAACAATTAATATTTTTGCTTCAATTTTCATTTGGTATTATTTTGTTTTTTTTCAGATAATATGTCCTTTTTCAGCTTCATAGTCTGGCATTTGTCATGGGAGCATTTCCTCATAACTTTGCAATAAAATGTTCGTAAATGTACATAATATTGCCCGAAGGCGAACACTTTTAACACTAAAATAACAAGATTTATCTCTTTTGGTACTGAATATCATACAGATACAAATTCGGCATTATTCATGTAAAAAAAACATACAAGTATTAACCGAACGAAAGAATTAAAACATTCACATTAATTCCTAATTTAGTGGGGTGTATTTAAACAAGAAAAGATGTTAAAAACGAATGGCTTATCCAAGACCTATCGCAATGCGGAGGTAGAAACTCAGGCGCTTCAAAATGTTTCGCTCGAAGTAAAAGAAGGCGAATTTGTGGCAATTATGGGTCCATCGGGATGCGGAAAAACGACTTTACTCAATATTATGGGGCTGCTTGACAATCCAAACAAAGGTGAATATTTTTTTCTTGGTCAAGAGACTTCCAAATTCAATGAAAAGAAGCGCGCACAACTCCGCAAGAAAAATATTGGATATATCTTTCAAAACTTCAACCTCATCGACGAACTGAATGTTTACGAAAATGTGGAATTGCCTCTGATTTATATGGGAATAAAAGGCCGCGAACGAAAACGAAAAGTGCTTTCGGCCTTAGAAAAAATGCATATTCTCCATCGAAAATATCATTTTCCACAACAATTGAGCGGCGGACAACAACAACGCGTAGCAGTTGCCAGAGCAGTTGTAGGAAGCCCTATGTTCATATTGGCCGATGAACCAACCGGCAATTTGGATTCGGCACATGGCGAAGAAGTTATGCGAACACTCAACGATTTGAACAAAGAAGGAACAACTATTTTGATGGTAACTCACTCCCAACGCGATGCTTCGTATGCCAACAGAATTATTCGTTTATTCGACGGACAGATTATCAACGAGAACATCTTGCAAAGCTTTACAAAAAAAACCTAAACAACAAATCAGCGATGCCCAGAGAAATAAAACTATTATTGCCCGATATCAATCCGAACGACTATCTCGACATTTTGATTCAATCCTCCCAAAACAAAAATTCAATGGTTTATCGATTCGAACTTTGGGATTCCACCCTCGATAATCCTATGCATCTGAAAAATGCCGAATATCTAAGGCAAAAAATACATCTCTATGAAAATGAATGGGAAACTGTTGAAATTTTCGCATCCGAAGGAAACAAAATACCAATTCTTTTCATTCAAAAAAAAGCACAATAAACGATGCTAAATAATATAATTAAGACCACTAGCCGATTTATTATTAAAAACAAAGTGTATTCCATTATCAATATTTTTGGACTAGCTTTTGGTTTGGCTACGAGCATCTTGATTTTTTTGTACATCCATGATGAGCTTAGCTACGACAAATTTCACAAAGATTATCAAAACATCTATCGCCTTCAAGAGGAATACAAATACAGCGATCAACATCAATTATGGGCTACAACCGAAGGCGTATTAGGCTATAATTTGATCACGAAATACAGCGATTATGCAAACACTTGCAGGATTCTGGATATTTTCAATCCGCCATCTTTGTTCGCAAACAAAAGCAGTGCTTCTGAAAGAAAAATGATTTATGCTGATTCTACTTTTTTCGATGTTTTTTCGTTTCCCATTTTAAACAGGACCGAAGGATCGTTGCTCCACAAATCAAATCAAATTTTAGTTTCTAAGAGAATTGCTACACGTCTGTTTGGAAGTACGCTAGCGGCAGGAAACAAAGTAGAAGTAGATGATAGAACCTATGTAATTTCCGCCGTTTTTGATGATGTTCCGGATAACAGTCACTTTCATTTTGATGTCGTTTTTTCGATGAATAAGCTTAAAGAAGAATGGGAAAAGGTGGATTCGGCCGGACCTATGGTTTTTTACACTTATCTAAAAGTACACGATGCTTCAAAAGGCAAAGAACTGCAAGCACAACTTCAAAAGATAATGGACGATGACTTGAAGAAAATTCTGATAGAAGATTCTGTGGAGCATAAATTTGCCGGACTTGAAGGAAAATATCTATTTGTCCCCATCAGCGATATCCATCTTAAAAGCAAAGCAGAAAAGGAATTGGAAAGCAATGGAAACTTCGAACATATCCTGATTTATTTAACAATTGGGCTGTTTATTTTAATCCTTGCAGCGATAAATTATACCAATTTGGCAACGGCGAGCTCCATAAAAAGAGCCAAAGAAATAGGCATTCGAAAAGTAATGGGAGCCAATGCAGGCAATATATTTATTCAATTTATCAGCGAGTCGTTTGCATTGGTTTTGGCCTCTTTGCTCATTTCTTTGGTTTTGGTGGAACTTAGTTTTCCATATTTTAACGAATTTGCCGGAAAAAACTTGACTTTAGGTCAGCTTCTCGAAAAAGAAAGTTTGATTTATTTGATTTCTGTGGTGATAGGTTTAGGAATACTCTCGGGCTTGTATCCTTCTCTTTTTATGTCGAGATATAAAACAAGCCAAGTGCTAAACGCAAAACTACAGGCCGGAAAAAACGATTTGTTGAATCTCTTTCTTCGCCGAATTTTGGTCATCTCCCAATTTGCAATCAGTATCTTTTTAACCATCACCACCATTACCGTGGCAAAACAACTTCGGTTTATTCAAAATTCCGACATTGGATTTAACAAAGAGCAAGTTGTTGTACTCCCTCTTTCGGGAAGAAACAGCATCAAATACCTCCCTGAATTAAAAAACGAACTTTTGCAAATCCCCGGTATTGAATCGGTTTCAGGAACTTCCAACATTCCCGGCGAACGTTTTGGAGTGTATGGAGTGCGGATGCCCGACTTGGGCGAAGAAAATGATCAAAACCAAAGGCGAAGCGATCGGATTGGCGTTCGAATGCTTTGTGCCGACTATGATTTTTTAAATGCTTTTGGGTTTGAAATGATCAAAGGAAGAACTTTTTCGATAGAGAACTCTTCTGATTCATCAGAAGCGTTTATTATCAACGAATCGGCCGTTGCCAAATACAAAATAAAAGACCCGATAGGAAAGAAAATGATTTTCAGCTATGCGCTGAAGGAACCTAAAGTTGGAAAAATTATCGGTATCGTAAAAGACTTCCACTATGCCTCTTTCCACACCGAAGTAGATCCTCTGATGATTCATATTTTCCCACGCTTTTACAAATATATCATTGTGAAAGTAGATGGAGAAAATCTTAACTCCACGCTGGCAAAAATTCAAACGGCTTGGTATCACCATTTACCAAAAGCACCATTTTCATACTCCTTCTTGGATAAAAGTTATGACAATATCTATACCAACGATAAACGAATGGGAAATGTATTTTATTTTTTCACCTTTATCGCCTTATTACTTGCAGGAATGGGATTGTATGGATTGGCTGCCTTTATAACAGAACAAAGACGAGCCGAAATCAGCATTCGAAAAATTTTAGGGGCTTCACTGGGTAGAATTATGCTAACCCTAACCAAAGAATTTACAATCCTTATAATTATTGCCAATTTAATTGCCTGGCTACCTGCTTGGTATTTTCTTAAAAATTGGCTAAATGATTTTGCAATTCGAATAGAGTTAGGTTTTGACGGATTTGTATTGGCTGCCTTATTTTCTTTGACTATCGGCCTTCTTACAGTGAGTTTAAAAACATACATTGCTGCCAAATCGAACCCTGTAGAAACACTGAAAACAGATTAGAGAACAACAATCATTTAGAGACTTGACATAAAAAAAGCCGCAAACAAATCATTTGCGGCTTTTTAGATATTAAAAACCAAAATTAAAGTTTCATCGAAAGAGCCACCAATTCGGCAATATCATAATTTTTGACTTCTGTTTCTTTTTGCTTGTACTTAATTCCATCGGTTATCATAGCCATACAAAATGGACATGCCGTTGCAACAATTGTACATGAAGTATCCAATGCTTGTTCCGTACGCTCAATAAATATTTCTTTATCGCCTTTTTCGGCTTCTTTAAACATTTGACCGCCACCTGCACCGCAACATAAACTGTGCGATTTATTGTCTTTCATCTCTACTTTGATTGATGGAATAGCATTTAAAATTGCTCTAGGAGCATCGTATTCACCATTTCCTCTACCTAAATAACAAGGATCGTGATAAGTAATTGTGCTCTCCGAAAACACATCTCCACCAAGTTCCAATTTTCCGGCATCCAAAAATTGCTGCAAAAACTGAGTGTGGTGAATAACTTCATAATTTCCGCCTAGGTCGGGATATTCATTTTTCAGGGTATTGAAATCGTGCGGATCGCAGCATATAATTTTGTTTACCTGATACGCATTTAGGGTTTCAATATTCATAAGGGCTTGCATCTGAAAAAGCATTTCGTTTCCTGCCCTACGAGCCACGTCGCCGCTGTCGCTTTCTTCGGTACCCAAAACTGCGAAATCAACTTCCAAATGATTCAGAATTTTCACAAAACTACGA
>DYSK01000080.1 GCA_020718315.1 Draconibacterium orientale | reverse complement strand
CAGCGCTGATGGTACTGCCCTAACCGGTGGGAGAGTAAGTCGTCGCCTCCCTTTTCTAAAACCTCGCTATTTATTTAGTGGGGTTTTTTTTATGCCTATAATTTCGCTGTTGGCTGTTCGATGTTGGCTGTTCGCTCCTTTTTTTTAAATTGCCTGTTCACTTTGTGATTGGGCTTTTTTTATGCCCGTTGAATTATGAACTTGATTATAGGCTGGTATAGGTAACTTCAAAATTAATGATTTTAAATTTACTTATCAAGTCTGGATTTTTAGGAAGCCAAAACAAGAGAAACCTTGACAGAATACATAATAAACTTCGTCATTATTTTTAGATTTTAGAATATAACAAATATGAGTCACTTTAACTTAACATTTTCATTGAGCAAAAAAATGTTTCCTATACAACGAATCCACAGCCTCTGTGAGAATTATAGTTAGCTTTAAACCGAAAATTTTTTCAGGAGCTGAAGCAAAACATACTGTTCCCACAATTTAGGTTAGCACATAAAGTTTATTCTTAACCTTGCCTTCAAAAAAGAGCTTCTTTCCTTCAGCTCATTATAAAGAAAATAGCAATTACCAAAACAATTTTTCAGAATCCCGTTAGCACCAACTTTTACTTCGGATATTCAATTCTAATGTGGTAAATATTTAACAAAAAGCGCTTAAAAATCTTTTTAGTTATATTGATATCGCGGAAAGTAATGTTGGAATTTATAAATTGCTGTTCATTCATTTGGCTCTCTATGATCGCATCTACTAGATTATTCAAGTTGTCTTCATCAGGACGGAAAATACTACGAGAGGCCGCTTCTACAGAATCTGCCATCATCAATACAGCTGTTTCTTTAGAAAATGGAATGGGGCCGGAATAAGTATATTGCTTTTCTGAAACAGCACTTTCTCCCAAATCTTTCACTGCATTGCGATAAAAATATTCGACTCGCCTATTTCCATGGTGGGTTCTTATGAAATCCACAATAGCATCCGGCAACTTGTGTTTCTTAGCTAATTGAATTCCTAGATCAACATGACTTTTTATGATTACTACACTTTCTTCGTAGCTCAGTTCGTCGTGTGGATTCAAACCAGTAATTTGATTTTCGATAAAATAACGGGGATTATAGGTTTTTCCGATATCGTGATAGAGCGCCCCTGCCCTAACAAGTAATGGATTTCCTCCAATTTCCTGAATGACAGCTTCGGCCATATTACCCACTTGAATACTGTGTTGAAATGTTCCCGGAGCTTTGTGTGCCAATTCTCGCAACAAGGGGGAATTCATATCAGCTAACTCAAGCAAACTTATATTAGTAAGCTGTGAAAACGTTTTTTCGAACAAATATATCAACGGAAAGGAAAACAAAGTAAGAATGGAACTTCCGGCAAAAAGAGAGATGATTCGCAAATCAAATTTTGCCAAACCACCATCCATTAAAAGCAAAAGCATAAAATAAACCGCTAAATAACTCAAAAATATCAGAAAAGAAGTGATAAAAATCTGTCCTCTTTTGTGCATGGTTTTAACTCCAATAATGGCTACAATTCCAGAAATCATTTGCAGAAAAATATATTGAAAGCCATCTGAAATAAAGGCGGCAAAAATGAGAACTACCGATAAATGAATGATAAATGTAATGTCAGCTTTAAAGAAAGACCGTAATACCAGTGGTAAAAGAGCCAAAGGGAAAACCAAAATATATTCGGGAGTTGATTGAAGGAGAATACTTAGTGGCACAACAGTCGTTAGGATGGCAAGTAGTATGAGCATTACTTGTCGATTATCTTTCAGAATTTGGGGATTGAAATTAAATATAAACAAGAGTAGAACACCAAAAGTAAGAAACACTAAAAGAATTTGACCCAATAAAAATATTTGAAATCTTTTAGTGTCACCAAATTGCAAATTAAACTCTGTTTCTAATGAATACAGGATTTGAAACTTAGAGGACGATACTAACTCCCCTTTGGAAATAATATGTTCTCCTTTTTGTACCAAACCTTGCGTATAAGAAAGCTGATTTATCAATCGTTCTTGCTCTTTGGCCGTATATTCCTTGTTGAAAGTCAGATTTATAAAAAGATTGTTCTGTAACATTTCCAAGGCAAAATATTTATCTATATTTTCTACTTTGCTTAATTCAAATTCGAAATACTGAAGTGCAGTTTGTGGAGTAAATATTGTTCTACTTTCTACTGTCTGACTATTATTTCCATCTAAAACATTGATTTCACCTTTAACGGAAGAAAAATCGACCGAGGCAACAAGTCCATGTATGGCCACAAAATCAAAAAGTTTTTCGATTTGACTGAAAGTATTTTTCTTCAAAAGCGGACGGGTAATGCCCCATTTATCGGTCCAAGATTCTGCCATATTCTGATGGAGGACTTTGCGCATAGAATCTGCTAAGTTTACTGATAAGGAATAATAAGGAACAAGGTTTTGCAGCATTTGTTTTTTCTCAACCGACAATTGTTCAGGAGTTTTTAAAATTGCAAAATCGAATGGAGCTATCAACTCTGAATAAGACCAAGGCAACCCTTGCACATATTTATAATTAAACCGTACATTTTTAGGTAAGAAAACCACAATAATGCTTACTGTAAGTAAAGTAAACAGAACTCTATAAAGAATTTGATAACGATATCGAATAAAATAAACTAACTTTTGCATCGGATTTTAACAGAGCTTATTGGCCTTTTTTACAATTTTTAAACACTCAAAGTTCGTAAATAAAACCGACATCCACAATTTTAGTTAGATTTGTAAAAATTTATTCTATGCTTCATTTCGGATATTGTAACCTAAGCGTTGTTCCTGTTCGGGAAACGCCATCGGACTTAAGCCAAATGACTACTCAATTGCTTTTTGGAGATGTGTTTCTTGTTTTAGAAAAAGAAAAGAATTGGCTTCGAATTCAGAATGCATACGATGATTACATTGGTTGGATAGATTCGAAACAACAGCTGCCAATCGATGAGGAAACTTTTCATCGTCATAGCAATGCAATGTTTACGAATCGGCTGCAAGGAGACCTTTATTTTGATTCCGAAAAATTAACGCTTGTTCCGGCAAGCAGTTTCCAAAGCGCTGAAGCTTTTCGTATTGGCAAATCAGAAATTGTCCCTTCGCTCCCACTCTTTTCTGTTTCGACTTCCAAAATTGATGAAATCAAAGATATTGCGATCGAATATTTAAACGCTCCTTATCTCTGGGGCGGAAAAACGCCTTTCGGGATTGATTGCTCGGGATTTACGCAAAGTGTTTATAAAATGGCGGGATTGAAGCTTTGGCGCGACGCTTCACAACAAGCCATGCAAGGCAACAGCATCCATTTTATAAGTGAAGCCAGATGCGGAGATTTGATTTTTTTTGATAATGCAGAAGGAAAAATTGTGCATGTTGGCATTTTTTTAGGACAGAACAAAATTATTCATGCTTCTGGGAAAGTCAGAATTGATACCATCGACCATCAAGGAATTTTCAATGAAGAAACCAAGTCTTATTCGCACAGCTTACGTCTGATCAAGACTTTTGCGCTTTAAAAAGCATAACTAATACCAAGCATTGCTCCAAATCCTTTTACCGGATAATTGTACCAAATTTCATATTTCTTTGAAAGCACATTGTTTATTTGGACGAAAGCATGTAGATCTGTCTTGAAATAATAGTTCCCGCCTATACTCAAATCAACCCAAGGATCGATTTGATAACTATTTTCGCCCACTTTTGCCCAAACGATAGATTGTCCTTTAAGGTCCATGCTCAGCTTCACGTTATCGTACAACCAATAATCGGCAGATAATCGCCCTTTCAATTGGGGTTGATACCAAGCCTGTGCTTCCACAGCAAGGGTGTATTTTTGATAATTCAATTCCATTCCCGCACTTGCTTTCCCCATATTTACGGTCACATTGCCGCCTATCTGCAAAAGCTCTATATCATCGTAAATAAGTGAAAACTGATTGGCGAAAAATCCGTTTGTATCGCTCACAAAAAACAGTTTGTCCGAAATCTTTTCTTTACTTCCCCAAAGATGAACATCTACCTGACCAAGAATATTTGCTTTTAAACCTGCTTTCAACCGAAAGTCTCTGCTGCTATAATTGAGTGGCAAAAATGCATTTACAAAAGGGTTTTCGCGGCTTAAAGAATAATAGGATTGGCTTATCAATCCGCCATCAAAAAGCATGTAGGTATCGAGAACGTTTTTGATAATATTGGCTCGAAGTTCAATGTTTGGGTATATCTTTATGGTAGAACTAGAATCCAAGCCAACACTTAAACCGCCTCCTATTTCTAGATTGAAGCGGTCGTATTGAAGCGAATAGAAAAGATTCAAATCGGTTTTGCCATGAAAGAATTGTTGTGAAAGATTGGCTAAAGCAACATCGACCCCTTGTTTTTGGGTGAAATTTTCCCAATTTGTAATGGCTATTTCGGTGTTTGAATTCAAACCAACAAATTGTTTTTTAATCCCCAGAAACTCAAATGGGCGTTGGTAATTACCACTGATATTAATCAGATTTTCACTATTTAAAAAATTGTCTTGGAAATAACGATAGGCGCCATCGATCTCGAATTGTTCCTTTTTTGCATTTTGCGCCTTTTGTAATTTAATTCTAAATCCGGCATCGGAAAAGCGTTGTTTTGTGAGCGAATCGAGATTTACAAACACAGGAAAGTTGCCGGGACGAAAACCGTAATAGTGAAATGCATCGCGCTGATAAAATACAGACACCGCCAACAATGAATTGATTCCGGTTTTTTTAACTGAAAAATCAACATTATTATTACTAAATCCAGAATACGCAAAGTCATCAACAGAGGCTTTGCTTGAAAGATGACGCAGATGCAATCCAAGCGTGAAGTCTTTTTTCAATTTCCCGTTGAGCGAAAGTTCTGCCAATGGTGTTGTATAAAGTCCAGCTCCCACACGCACTACATTCTGTTTTGATTGTGGGTTTTTAGGACTTAGATACTGAGCAGCTTTCAATTCTTTCAGGCTAAAAGTAGTAGAAATTAATTTTGGATTGGTAGAATAGTCGAGTTGGAATTTGGAATTCGCATTGGTTTCATTTGCCGGAAGGCTATTTATTTTTTGGGCTTTCGAAATGCTTGGATTGTAGGGAGCTATTACTGTAACTTGCTCTTCGGGAATAGTTTGTCCAACAGAATCTAAAGCCAGGCCAAAAAATATTGCAGATAGAATGAACAATTTCTTAAAATTTAGACGCCTCATAATCTCTTTCTCCTTATTGATATTAATTTCCACCTAAACGGACAGTGTCGGCCGGAACCACATTTTTTTGTTTTTCAGATTCTTGTTTTTTTTCAAGATCAAGAATAGCTTGCTTCTTTTGCAATGCAATATTGATTAATTCCGTATCGCTTTGGTTGTCGATAATGCTCTGCAAAGTGTGCTTTGCTTGAAAAGTATTTCCATATTTTACATACACATCGGCCAAAAGAATAAATCCTTTGGCTACCCAATAATCGTAGGATGCATAATCCTTAATCAATTCGAAAATCATTTTTTCGCTCAATTTATAATCGCCAATTTGATATTGAATCAATGCAAGGTGGTATTTTGCCTCGGCAGAACTGCTGCCGTCCATCAATGCTTCAACAATTTTATATTCGCGCTGGGCGAGAGCTGTTTGATTTGTTTTGAATGCAGCGCGGGCGGCATATAAATGAGCACGTTGATAACTCTCTGCTTCGGCATTGGGGGAACGAAGAATTTCTTGAGCTACCAACAAGGTTGAATCGTGATTATTCAATTGCTGATAACATTCCATTTGCCCTTCACGTCCAATCATCTTGTTCTTATCGCTCGATGCGTATGAATATAAACGGGAATAAACATTCAGTGCTTCCTGATATTTCTTTTGATCTCGGTGGATAAAGGCCAGTTTTGAAAGTGCGCTTTCGAAAAACAAACTGTTCCGGTTGCTCGAAACATATTTATAATCGTCGGCAGCTTGCGCGCTTAGATTTGCTTTGGCCAAACATTCGGCTCTATAAAAGTGAGCGTCTGTAGCAAAAGCGCCTTCCGGAAATTTCTGAATATAATTTGTGAAACCGGGCAACGCTGCTTGGCAATTTCCATTCATATATACATTCTCGCTCGCACGATAAAGAATGGTGTCTTGAGCCGAACTACTTACTTGTGCATTTGGCAAATCCTTTACGTAAGCAAAGAATTGGTCGGTGTTATTTGATTCTACATAAATATTGCGAATAATAGCCAAGGCTTCTTTGGCTTCTTGCGAGCCGGGAAATCGTTCGACCAACATTTTTAGATTGCTCAATGCTTCGGTATTGTTATCCAAATTATAAAACGCCAATCCGGTTTTGAGCAATGCTATTCGATAAAACGGGCTGTTTGGGAATCGTTTGTTGAGTGCTTTAAATACCTGAATAGCCTCCGTTTCGCGTTCCACAAGTACGTAGGTTGTTCCCAGCTCAGCAAAAGCATCGTCGGTTAGATCGGAGTCTTGTCCGCTTTCCACAAACGCCTTTAAAATTTTTATTTTTTCTTCTAGGTTCCCATTTCCACCAAATGCTTGCGCTTTCTGATAGAGCGCATAAGGCAAATAATCAGTGCTTGTTTTCTCCGCTTTTTCGTAATTGGCAATAGCTTGATTAAAATCCTTCTGGATAAAATAAATATCTGCAATTCGCAAATAAGCATCCACCACTTGGGCATTTGTTTCCGTTTCGTTCGATACATATTTTACAAAAGCTACTTTCGCCTTTTCGTAATCGTCGAGCTGAAAATAAGCATACGCCAGATTGTAATCGAGGCTTTTGAAATTTTCGAGTTGTTTTGCCAAAGCGTTTCGTTTTATTTCTTCGAAAAGTGGAGCCGCCATTTTATAGTTTTTCAACTGATAGTAGGTTTCTGCAAGCCAGTATTGCGCTTTAAGCCTGGTAAGTTTGTCGTAATTGTATTCGCTCGACTTTTTCAGAAGAACAATGGCTTCCGAATAATTGCGTTCGCGAAAGAGTTCTATTGCACGATTGAAAGTAATTTTTTGATATGCCGCCAGCAATTGTTGATTTTTGTTTGGGATACGTTCGATTTCTTCAAGTGCTCCTTTGTAATTTTTTGCAGTCAAAAAGAGATTTACCAAATATTCATTTGCTTCGTCCACTCTTTCCGAATTGGGGAAATTGGTCATAAATTCCAACAGTGCTTTTATGGCTTTATTGTATGGATCGTTGCTGAGCTCGTACGAAACTTTTGCAAAATTAAAGAGCGCATCTTCTCTCAATCGGGAATCGTGTGTCATTTGATAGGCTCTGTAAAAGGCTTCGCCGGCAAATTGTTTTTGGGTCATTTGCAGATAACAAGCACCTACATTGTAAAAAGCGTTTTGGCTTAGCGCATCGTCTTCAATTTTTATCATTTCAAAATAACGAATGGCTTGCTGATATTGCTGCGTTTTCATATAAGCATAAGCCAACTGGTAATAATCGTTTCGAGTGAAATTGCTTCCAGACTCTTGCCGATAGTATTCAAGATACTCAATGGCTTTTTGAAATTCTTCTAGATTAAAGAGCGAAACGCCCAAGATTTTTGCAATTTCGGTCTTCCGCTTATCACTCACTTTTGAATAAAGTGTAGTTGCCTGCTGAACGGCTTGCCGATAATCGGCTTGCGCAAAGGCAATCTGAACAAAATAATAAGGAACAATATCCTGAAACATAGGATTGTTTTCGACTTGCCGAAAGGCGTTCAAAGCAGTGGGATATTTTTTTTCCTGATAGGCGATGTGTCCATAATAATAGTTGGCAGCAGGAGCGTATTTTGATTTACTGTCTTTGACTTTAAACAAAAACGCAGTGGCTTTATCCATCTGATTTTGCACAAAATAGCTATATCCGAGGTTGAAATTCAGTTTGTCTTTTTCCAATTGGCTGAATCCATTTTGTTGAATACTTTCATAAAGTGGAATGGCCTCTTTAAAACGATTGTGCTCAAATTGATAATCGGCCAACAGCAAATCCAATTGCGCCATTCGACTATAAACTTGGTGATTTTTTTTAAAATAGTCCGTTTTCAGAAAGGCATCTTTTGCATCCAGTTTCAAAGCCGACATAGCTATATAAAAATCGACGTCGGCACGCAAAGCTTCGGGCAAATTGTTCGATTGCAATGCATTTAAAATTTGCTGTGCTGCCAAATACCTGCCATCGTCGTACAATTCAATTGCCTTATTTAAACTGCCACGGGCGTCTGTTTTTAAGCCAATATTTTGGGCTTTCAATAGGTTGTTTTCACTTAAAAACAAGGTCATAAGAATAAACAAGAAGAGTCCGACGCTTTTTCGCATAACCAATAAAATTAGATGTTTTGCTAAATTACCTACAATAAAGGGCTCGCGGCTTTTTGCTGCCCTTTTTCTTGTAACATACAATTGTTAATAAAACGAAAGAATAAGAAAATTCGTGTGTGAGCGCAAAATTAAAACCGATTTCTGAATCCGGATTAGATAAGTTGTATGGTTTTCTTTTCGATCCAACCCACACTTCCATTGGCAATTTTTATTTCGCACCACTCGCCTACTTTATCGATGATATAAAGTTTTGTTCCTTCGTGAATCACGAACAAATCGACGCCATTCGTATTTGGTGCACTTTTTACGGTTACTGCATTCGTAAAAACTATGGCTTGGTTTTGTTCCTGTTGGCTTGCATTTTTCTTTACTGTAAGGAACAACGAAGAGGCGAAGAGCAATAAAGAGAAAAGTCCAAAATAAAATCCCGATTTTCGCATTCGGATATTTTTTCCTAAAAAATAGAGCAGGCTGAAAGCGGCAAAAAACGCGAATAGGACGATTGAAATTTTTGCCCAGTAATCGACCGAAAACATATTGTACAAACCAATATACCATTGTACAAAAAACAACAAGGGCAAGGCATCAATTTTATCGGGAATACGACTGTTTGCCAATTTCAGATTAAAGAGCGCATTTTCGTTGCCGGGATTCAATTTCAATGCTTTTTCGAAATACAAAATGGCCGGAGCCAATTCGTTTTTCTTGAAATAGGTATTCCCAAGATTGTAATAAAGTTCCGAAGAATGGTAACCTGCTCTTAAAACCTTTTGGTAGCTCTCAACAGCAGAGTCGAATTTTGCCTCGGCATAAAATTGTTCTGCTTTTCGAATGTTCAGCTCTCTATCTTGTGCAAAAAGCATTATCGGCCATTGAAGCAAAACAAAGAGAATTCCCCCAATTATAGTTTTCATCGTTTCCATTATTTTAATTGATTCTCGATTTTACTGATGATCAGCAATCCTTCTCTATACACCTTATCCATTACCACATTCTTATTTCCGGGAGCAAATCGGGCATATTCACAATCGTTGAGCGTTTGTGTAAATTCTTGAATTAATTCCACATTTACATTTTTGTCGGACAAATAATCTTGCACAGTATCAACAGAAAGCGATGAGAGCGGAATATTGAATTTATCGGCTATATATCCCCAAAGTGCTTGCGACATTTCCACATAAAACTCCTGATCGTTGCCGGTTTTCAAAAACTCGCTGGCTTTCTTGAGTCGCTTTTTTGCCAATTTAGTGGCCAGTTTGTTTTTCATCAATCCCTGATTGCTTCGTTTCTTGATTTCTTTTCGCCAAACAACAACTATCAAAACAAGCAATACCAGCGGTAAGAACAAAAAGAAATAAAAACCGAAAGACCCAAAAAAGCGGCTGTTGGCAAGTTGCAATTTGTAGGGGTATTTTACAATATAGCGAATATCTTGTCCTAAATATCGGATATCTTCTTTGTTTTCGTTCCCAAAACTGATATTCGAATTGGCCGAAGCAGCGCCTTTTTCGATCTGGAGCTCATACGAATCGGTTGACTTTGTTTCGTATTTTTGAGTTTTGGGATTGAAATAATTAAAGCTCACCGACGGGATAGTATAATTTCCGGCACTACGCGGAATCAGAGTGTATTCAAATATTTTATAGCCCGAAACGCCGTTGTTTGTGTTGGTGGTATTGGTGGTTACTTTTGGATCGTACACTTCAAAATCGGCCGGAAACTTCACTTGCAG
>DYSK01000079.1 GCA_020718315.1 Draconibacterium orientale | reverse complement strand
CATTGCTTGTCTTGTCGCTCCGTTCCCGAACATGGAAAAAAGCCATGCTTTCAACAAGCATCAATTCTAGAGTGAATTTAGGAGCGGAAAAATATGAAGTTGGAGATGAAGGGAAAAGCATTTCCCGAATCAATCCAATGGGAAAAGCACAATTTGGCGATGAGTATGTGGAAGTGTCCACGTTTGGCGATTTTATTGATCCGAATAGCCTGATTCGGATTATAAGCATCGATCAAAACAAAATTTATGTCGAAAAAATATTATAGAATTTTTAATAAACTAATAAATTAAAATATGGAACAAATATAATCGCAAAAACGAAATGTACATTTATATAAAACGAAATGTGTATGTTTTACCTAGGCACTTCGGATTCTCCAATATAGCCAATGGAATCTAGGAGTATGTCTACGCTTAATATCGCCTTGCGAACTTCATAGGTTTGGTGACTCACTAGATCGGCATCAAGTTTGGTACCGGCGGCATCATATTCTTTGATGAAATTCCCCCAGCCATAAAAACCCTGATCTAACCCGATTACAACATGTTCATAAACATGCCAGATTTCATCTTGAAAAAAGATTGCTCCTTCTTCAACTATTTCGCTCCCTTGCACTTCGAATCGCTTTGTGCAACCCCAGAGTATCTTTGGTCCGTTACCGCCTATTACAGCTTTTACCATATCAGACATGGCAAGGCGTACAGCGGAATCTATAAAACGCAAATCGTCGCTCTTCAACGAAAATCCGCGATTAAAATTAGTGTCTAATCTATTCATAATATTGTTTTTTATGCTATGTACGTTTGTATTAAAAATCTTGAGCCTGCTAGTTTAAAAATATTCACAGTGCTCCGCATTTTGTTTTCATCAAAGAGTAGCGCTTCTGGCACAAGTACTATAAAATCGGTCTCATCAATACTTTCAGCAGTGTTTAATAAAAATAAACTCGCTTCTGATTCGGATGAATTGAAAACAAAGATACTTTCTTCGGTTTCCGTTGCATTGTAAACCGTTAAAGATGGAACGTAATAACTATCTGAAATTATAATTCTCCTAAGAGTCCCGTCTCCGTAATAGAGATAATTAAGAGCAAATTCTAAGTGCGCTACTTGGCCGCTAAGCTGTACTCTAAACATCTGCTCAGTTCTAAATGTCAAGAAATCGGCATATAGCACTTGAAGTGGATATAGTAAACTGGAAATCCAGCTTTTAAAAGTGACCGTTCGTAAAAACCAAGGCAATAGGTCGCTTATTAATATTTCAAAATCGATGCTATACATAGGCTTCGTATGTTAGTGTTGACGAAAGCGGATATAATGGATCTATCTCAAAATAACCGGCTTCAGGTACTTTGCTCACTAAAACAGGAGTATATTCTAACGCCCCGTATTTTTGTGAGACGTTTACAATATAAACATCTTGTACTCCATCAACACTTATAATTGCTGCCGCTAATTTGCTTAATTGCAACCTCCCGTCAAATGGTAATTGTGTCAAGTAACTGTTTATGGCGATCTCAACCGGCTTGCTTCCGTCATTTAAGCTAAGTCCGGTAGCGTTGAGTATCATAGGTTCGTAGTACACCTTCATTTCTACTCGAAGTAAATTTGCAGGTGAATTGACAATTAATAAGCGTGTGCCGGCATATTTTACCTTTTGAATATATGCCTGAAATGCCCCTTCTTCTACAGGTAATAGTGGAGAAGGCCTGCCATCTACTGTTTTGGCTATTTTTACAACTAAGCCATCAATGCCATCGCGTACCGCACAATAACTAATAATCTGTTTTGATGCATCAAAAACAGAATACCCATATTGCAAATCGCTCCAAACCAATCCATCGGTGTATTGAAAAGCTTTGCTAACTGCCTGATACCAAAGAAGTGTTCCCGGCTTGCGTGTGGCGATAACCACGCCTAATTCGGATTTAAACAAATCAAACATTATTTCTACCGAAAAGATTACAGCTGACGTTACCCACGCCCATAAACGCCAAACCGCTGTAGTGCTCGTTGAATCTAAAGCATCTAAATCGGCGTATTCCGACTTTTTGGCTAAGATCAAATCATTAATTTCTGCTATACTTCGTGCCATATTTTTAAACCTGATTTGCTAATTGTGAAATGTTTATATAAATCGGACTACCCACATTTGGAGTAATCAAAATTTGCCCAGTTCTTTCAACGGCCTCTAAATTTGCTGCTATAGTAATGGCAAGTGCAGCACTTCCAGTTCCACTTAATGAAGATTCATTTACCCATAGCAATTTAACCGGCTCGGTAATTACCCAAGTAGTTGTGGATGTAGATGTTAATGTGATGTTATATGTCCCACCCGACGCAGGAATATTGGAGAGTGAAGTTGGGGAAATATAAAAAACCAAAGGTTCAACATGGCTATACCCTCTAAAACCATATAGACTATTTGGATATGTTTCTGCCCAAGTTAATATATTTTCGGGCGGAACCAATGGAGATCCCTCTGGTATCAAAACATTAACGCACGCCTGTAAATCCAAAAAAGTACCTGCTTGATGGGCTTCAATCTCAGCTCTTACATCTGCTAAAGAAAACGTATTTGTATCCGGAACAGCCATCTTATTGTAATTTTAAAATCTCTATTATTTCATCCATTTTGTTTTCAACTAGTGTGAGTCGGTTATTTAAATCGTGGATTGCGGCATTATTTATAGCTGTTATTTTGCCATAATCGATGCCTTCATAGCCATTGTCCATCAAAAGCACCAACTCTTTGTTTATTTGCTTCACCTCGTCGGCCAGGAAACCTACATGGATTCCTGGTCTTTTTTTATCTCGCCACTTATGTTCAACCGGTTTTAATTTATAAGCTAAGGCGGCAGCTAGTGGCTTTATTTTTTTCTTCAGCCTCCTGTCCGACGCCAAAACAAAATTAGTTCCGGTAAAAATAGCACCTGTAACATTTCCAAATAAAACATTTGATGTCGTGAGCAATTCTTGTACGAGTCCAAGATAAGCACGAACTGCAGCAAGCGTACCAAAACGGATGTAATTATCGCTGACATCGTTTCTAAAAGCAATATCAGCCGTGGCGGCAATTCCGGTCTGCTCAGCATACGTACTCCTAAATAGGCGGCTGGTAATGTCTCCACTCGCATCTCTTAAAGCGAGCGTATTCGCAGTGGCGGCTGACGATTGATACCCTATTTGAGGGCTTGTAATTGTTTGACTTACATTCTCAAACTCTGTTGACTGAAATCCTATCGACCATCCCGAAGTCCACGTGGCCGAAAATCCCACGAAGCCTATCATTACATCCGTAATGGCTATTTGTGGATACGACCATGTAGAGGTCAATTCGCCAATATAAACCACACATTTGCCTCCTGCCGTATATCCAAACCTAATTGTAAACTGTCGGTTAATCGTAGGGTTACCAATAATATATCCTGATGGATGCAGCCACTTTGCATATACGATATTATTATAACCCCCTATATTTACTTCAAATGATTCGTTGAGGGTGTATTCATAAATTTTGACAGTCATGCGCATCATCGAATTTGTCCATCCAACAGGAAGTGTTATGGCTATTGCACCTGTCAGCGTGTCGGTTGTAGTAGTATATTGCCCGCCGCTTGGATTATTGATAGTTTTGTAACCGGTTGATGCTACTGCCTTGGCTACAACTACACCGTCAATTGACATGTCTGATTCTACCTTCTTTATTGCCATAATTTTAGCCTATTATAATTACACGATAAACTTTTAGATTGGCCGGCGCCGTGTTGAAAGTAACCAATACCGTAGTTGTTGTAATAAGCAAGGCTACATCGATATAATTTCCCGTGCTCTGCTCTACCACCTGTACATGGCAGTCAACTCCTAAAGCGTGAGTGATGCTGAAAGTAGCAAGTGTCCCGTTCCCGGTTATTGTCCCCACAGTTCTTTTTGTTACGCTTGAATAATTTGCAGCCAGCAGTGCTCCCAGTCCTTGCGGAGTCACTGCACGTGTTGTGTCGCTTTGAGCTATTGTTTCTGTCGAATCGGCTAGCTCAACTATTCCGGCAGCCGTAGTGGAGGCAGCAACAATATCAGGGATATTTTTATTAACCAACGTCCAGTGGGCTAATAATGTGGGATCGTTTTGCTTTGCAATCATCATATCGCCAACCTGAACCGTTTCGGTAAAAAACGTGCCGTCAACCGTTACTACATACGTCCACCCTGTTTTTATGCCCACCAAAAAAGTAACCGCATCAAGCGAAGGAGTATTCGTCGATGCATCATATCCGCCCTTGTAAATCAGCGATCCGTTAGTTAGCAGCGCATTATCGATGTATGCTTTAGTGGCTTTGGCGCTTGGTACCGTGTCGGCGGCGGCCGATACAGCAGATAAATCATCATCAATAGCAATATTTTGAATATTGCCGGCCACTCTGCCTATTACAGAATTAGTGGCTATTGCTAATGCCACAGGCGTGCCCACAACTGCGGCGGCCAATATCGATTGTGCTGTAAAATCAGCATTCATCACGGCACCGGCAGCATCTACATTCGTGGAGTCTGTAACGTCGGCACCGGCTTCTATACCGTCAATTTTTGTTTTATCAGAACTTGACATCAGCCCTGCTTCTGTTATTGTTGCTGCAGGAATCAATATGCCGCCGCCTGTGGAGCTGTTTAAAACAAAATCAGTGGCGGTTTTGTTTACAATCGTTAATACAGTACCCAACGGTACATCTCGCCACTCCGTACCCGTCCAAAAATACGCCTTCGAATCGGTTGTATTCCAATAAATAAAACCTTTATCAGTAGCCGCAAGTGTAGGAGCAGTTGCAAGGTTTTGCAGCTTCATATTTAAAGCTTGGTTTTTGTTCAGGTCCAAATCGACCAAAAAATCTCTTTTTGCCATGGTATTAGTTTATATGGGCTTCTCCGCTAAACGCTGCGGAGAAACGTATTGTTAATTCATTTGTATTAAGATACTTCACTTCGCCTTCAATAACGGTTTGAGCAGAGTCAACTACGGTTACCGATGGGTATTTATTTAAAAAATGCGACACCGACCAAACAGCTTCAGGAGTAGCTTGTAAGTGGCGATAAGTCTTATCGCTGCTTTCTTTTAAAGACACTTCTTTTGCTTGGTCTGTGTCTGTGCAAATAAATAAATGCGCAGCACTGGTGTCGTCGTAAGCCAATAAAAATTCTCCGGGTGCCAGCCCCGAGCTTGGCATATTCGCCAACAATCCACGTCTTATTTGAAGCTTTGCCATCTAAAAGTATCCTAAATCTACAACTCCATCGTTTATCATCAAACCTTCTATAACAATTCCGACACCGCTTGCATCGGCAATTGCATCTGTGCGCAATTCATCTAAAAATGTTTTAATACCATCTACCAGCTCATTCCCGCCGATATGAACATAATCAGCATCGCTCAAAGTCGTAGCGCTACTGCTTTGCGTTACACTGCCGGTTAGTGATATCAATTGTATAATGAAAGGCAGGGATGAGGTCAATTCTGGATTCGTCGAAGCTACGCGTTCTACAATTTTCAGCGGCCACACAAACAACGAATCTCCGGGTACAAGTATTTGTGTGATGCTCATTACCTTGTCTCTGTTTGCCAGCATAAGTAAAAATACGCCCTCAACTCCGCCATACTCTTGTACGGCAATATCTAATAGCGTTTGATTAGGTAGGCAGTATATCTGTTTTATTTGCATCGCATACTATTTTTAAATTTCACGTTCGGCATCAATATTTATTTGATCGATACCAATGCTTATTTTTTTAAGGCGTAATTGATCTTTTTTAAATTGGAGTCGCACAGTTCTGGTAAGCTCATCAATGGCATTGTCCAATAAATAGTCGCTGATTCCAATACCCACGGTAGGCGATTGTTTATAGTTCCCTGGCAAAGCTTGCAATAAACAGCCAATTTGCTGATTCAAACAATTTCCCACAAAAAAATCGCCGTTTACAATTTGCATTTCAAATGCCGAATCAAAAAGTATGTCGTTTAAAATCATTTTAAAAGGGTTTTAAACTGGGTTTCAAAATCAATTAAATCTAAAGGAACCGTTGGAGCAACGACAGCAAGAGTAGAACCTTGCACCAAAACACCTTTTGTTAAGGCATCAATCATATGCTGTATTTTGGTAAATAAATCTTTTAGGGTTATTCCGTTCGAACTTATTTCTATCTTTTTTGCAACTCCATCAATATCAATCTTAAGTCCATCAATCTCAATCAAAATTTGTTCGGCCTTATCTACCTTCACAATGCTTAAATCGCGTTGCAAGCCTTTGCTCAAATCGGCTATTGTTACCATGCTGCCAACCGCCGGTTTTATAAGAAATCCGCCGCCGGCTTCTACACTAAAGAGTTTCACGCCGCTTAATTCCATAGTACCAAGCATTACCTTACAATCAACCTCGCTACAACTAAGTACCTCTGCAGTAAACATCTGCTCAAGAGGCCGTTCGCTCATGATGTTGATTAGTCTTTTTATTTCAGCGTATTCGCTCATAATTTTTTTCCTATTTTTATTGTGCGTTCGCCGCCCGATGCGCTCAATTTGGTTTGTACTTCCAAAACATAATATTTACCCGATTTGTATTCGTAATCGGTATCGGTTAGCAGTACGCTGTACCCGGCATCACAATAAGGCTCAAGCCAGCCATCAAACGACCCCGAATAGCCTGTGTAGCTTAGCGTTTTTAATTGCTCGTTAGCCAAACTGTATAAAGAATCCAAATCGCTTATGCCGTTAATTTTCCATGATAGAACATCTCCGCCTTTTTCGCCAACCATTGCCCTAAGTACCTTTCCGTCGCGCCCCTTTCCTTCAACCGTAACCTCAAGCTTGCGTTCGTCGGCATTCATATATTTCAAGTCGCTCTCTTCAATATTTTCCTGAAAACTATATTCGGCAAAGCCGAATATTTCCTGATACTTTGAGTGAACATGCAAAACGGTTCCTTTCAAATAAATATTTGCTTTTGTTTCTTCCTGAATCTTTTTAAGTACTTGGTAAGAGGTTTGGTCTTTTATAACATATTTGTCGTATTTAAATGCATAGTCGCATTTCAAATCAAATCCATGCGGAAGTACATAGTTGAGTATGTCGGTTACAGTAGGATTTACCAGCTCTTTGTCCTGAATGGGCACACGAAACGTAAAGAGCGGATCCTCGCATTTCAGGCTTATGCTCCCATCATCGGTTGCAATACTCTCCAGATAACCTTCAAACTCAGTGGTGAAGCGTCCATTGTAACCAAGTTGTATAGTTACCTTATTGCCTCGTCGAATCTTTTGTTCTATTTCGATGGCTTTATTAAAGCAACTTCCGGGCAGCACAATTGTAGCAGTGTCGCTCAACTGTTCCACACTACGAACTATCTCAACGCTGTCGAGCATTGTGAGCTTGTAGTTGCCAATGGTGATATGCCAGTTTATATCGAACATTATTGCTTAATCAATAGGTTATATACATCATCCGAAAACGCTTTAATTATAAAAGCTTGATTTTCGAGCCCCTTAGTGTGAGGTAAATCAAACGACTCAATAACAATAGAGAATATATCATGCTGATTGATCAATGAACAGCGCACATCTATTTGTCCTCGGTATTCAAAATATTTTCGAAGAGCTTCAACTTCTCTTGGATAAGCCCCGTCTTGACTTGAAAATGCACCATAGATGGATATTTCAACATCATCCTCAGTCCAGCGCTCTTTTACCGTGCCGCGTTTGTTGCTTTTGGCTACAGTGCGTCGGGTAATTATGTTTCTAAAGCTAAGCGAAATAATCGGATCGATCGGGAATTTAAAGTCGGGCAAACTGTCGCACATCAGCGTGAGTGGATATTGGTTTATTACCTTGGCATCTGCAGCCAAAGACAAATCGCTCTGTATATTATTACTCATGTTTAATATTACCACCTTGTCTTTAAAAAGGATAGGAGGCAAGCTGATTCCGGGGGCAAAAACATTTATTTTATCCATAATTCTTAATCTTAGGCCGTGGAGTAGGCCATGTTTAATGCTCTAACTAATTCCTGTTCAATCATCCGGCGCATATCCGTTGCATTTTCTTTAAGGGTGCCATTAAAACTGATAGTTTCAACCATATTACCAATATTGATATTCAGCGAGGTATTTCGTGTTCCTCCTTGGGCTATGGCGTTCGATGTTTCTTCTACCGGCTTAGTATTATCTTTTGTTGCTCCCAATATTGCAGGTGTTATACTTGTACCCGGAATGTTAGGCATGGCAATACCCGGAATAATTTCGTTGGCGAGTCCGGCTGCAGCTTTTTTGGCGTTCACTTCTTCCACTCCTTTGTGGTAGGCCGTGCCCATTTCGCCACCCACTTTTTTAGCAGCATCGATAGCGTTTTTAGAGGCATCAATACCTATCAGATCGCCGGCAGCGATTTTAGCTGTTTGCCAGGCATCGGCCCAGTCGCCTTTGAAAAACTGCAACAATGCCTGTGCCATACCACCAAGGCCACTCAGTATGCCTTTTATCCGGTCAATAATAAAATCTTTAATAATGATACCAAAGCCTTTCACGGCTTCCCAGGCTGCCAACACAGCGCCACGAAACCAGCCAAGTTTTTCCCAGGCCAATGCTACCGCGGCAACTAAGGCAACAATCCCGACTACAACCCAAACAACGGGGTTAACTGCAAGGGCAGCATTCCATGCCATTGTTGCTACAGTGAGCAGGCTTATTTTGCCGGTCATAATGCTAACTAATGTGCCCCACGAAGCAATAGCAACGCCCGAAATAGCAAGCCAAGCAGTACGCAATTTATCTGCTACGATTTGCCTGTTTTCGGCTATCGAAAGCCAGTCAAAGGCTCGTTTAGTTCCAGTAACAACGTGCCCAAGCCCATTAAAAATGGGGCCTAATGATAAAATACCCGAACCCAGTTGGCTACCCATTTGAAGGAGAACCAACATGCCTCCACTATTTTGATAGAGACCAATCCCCATATCATTAATTTTTGCTTTAAATATGTCTATTTTATGGCCCCATGTATTTGTACGAATAGCAGCCTGTTCAAAGGCCACGTTTGTTCCACTTACCCGATTTGTCATTTCATCAACCAGAGAAGCGTTTTGAATTAAAAATTGTGCCGCCACCGTGTTTTCCATACCAAATGTTTTGGTCAGAAACGTAACATCGTTCAATTTTGGTTTTAATGCTTCAAGTGCCTGCGACATAGATGTCATTTTAAAATCAACACCTAAGTCACTTTGCATTTTTAACAAGATATTTCTCATCGCCGTTCCTGCTTCGGCTCCCTTGAGATTGTTTTTACTTAACACTTCAATTACTCCTGCAGTAGCCTCAACGGAGATGCCGGCAGCATTAGCTGCAGCGCCCACAACCTTGAACGATTGTGCTAAATCGGGTATTTCAGCAGCGCCATACTTTGCCCCTGCACCTAAAACATTAATTATTCTAGTTGCCTCCGAGGCTTGTAAACCGAATTGATTAATCGTACCGGTGAGCGCTTCAGCAGCGGCAGCCATTTCTATTCCCGATGCTTGTGAAAGGGTTATTGTTTCTTTCTGAAGCATCTGAAGCCCACTCATTCCTATCTTTGTTACATCAATTTGGGATGCTAAAATTTTATACGACTCGGCGGCTTGCTTTGCCCCCAGCCCGCTCTTAATTCCTAATTCGCGTGCCGTTTCGCCTAATGCTTCCAATTCTTTACCCGCAATACCCGTTATAGCACTCAAATCTGCCATGCTTTGTTCAAATTCTAGTCCGGGCTTGTTTATTTCAGAAAGCGTATTGCCCATTCTATCAAATAATTCGGCTGTTTGATTTACCTGCCACATACATTTATTAAGGCGCATCATTGCCAAACCCAAAGCGTTAGATGCCTTTTCAGCCGAATTTAATCCTTTCGAAATTAAATCATTGATTTTAATTGTATAGGCAATTTCCATTTCTTATATTTGAAAAATAATTTTAATCAACATGAAAATAAATTTTGTTTCAGCACTGATAATTATTTTATTGGGTATTCCACTTTCAAATTTTATCATTGAGCATTCTTTTGGGCATTTATCTCCTAATTATTGGGCTATACAGGGACTGGTTTTTCTGTTAACCTATTTGTTTTGCCTTACAGTTTTAACATACTTGTTTTCGCTAATTCATAAATGGGGTCGCTAATTAATCGCATTTGGCCTGTTTGCTCTTCACTCTTCACTCTTCACTCTTCACTCTTCACTCTTCACTCTTCACTCTTCACTCTTCACT
>DYSK01000078.1 GCA_020718315.1 Draconibacterium orientale | reverse complement strand
TTTGTTCAGATTGTTTTGGAAATTTTAAAGTCGAAAAAGGAATTTCAAATTCAGCAAACCAGCCCTCATCGGTAATGCTGGTAGCAACATCCCAAATGCCGTTCCAACTCTTATTAAAACCTTCTCCTTCATTCGAAACAAGCACATCGGCTCTCGCTCCATTCGGATTTGTTACAAACAAATAGCCATTCCTATTGTCGTTGAAAGGGCTCAGAATCAATTCAATATTGTCGTCGCTTCCCCAATTAAAATCGCGGTTCATTTTGCTGGCACTCAATTTTTCTACTTCCGAATCGTAGGCCCAAACTGCAATATACATTTTGTTGGAACTGTAAACAATTGCAATTTCTGTTCGTTCGGTTGCCGGTTTTCCTTCCTCCATTTCGCGCTGAGTGAAATTGCGCATGTGCATGGCTTCTTGCCACACAGCTTCGTTTAGTTTCCCGTCGAGTTTAATTTTTGATTCGGAGTAAAAGGCCGTGAGGGTGTCGGTGGATGCGAACAAAAAAGGACTCAATAGAAAAAAAACAAGGAGTAAACAGTTTCTGTATTTTAGGTTCAACATTTTTATGAGAATGGGAGGTAAATAGTGCTAATTAGTGATTTGTAGTTTTATTGTTTTGTAAAGATATGAGTTCTTTTGAAAAATGAATGAGTATAAATAACAATTTGTTGATTTTATTTTTTAGCAGAGGGAAGAAACGTTTTAATTTTTTATTTTAGCTCAAAAAACAATGCCCGTATTTTCTACTGCTTGTCCTCGCAATTGCTATTCTTCTTGCAGTTTTAATGCACGTGTGGAAGACGGGAAATTGGTGGCCGTTGAGCCTCATTCGGCCAATAAGGCTACCGCCGAAGGCCCTTGTATCAAAGGACTTAGTTATGTAGAACGTGTCAATAGCAAAGATCGAATTCTTTTTCCATTGCGCAAAAACAGCAACGGACAATTTGAACGCATCGGCTGGCTGGATGCCCTAAAAGAAATTGCCGACAAGCTTCGTTTTTTGAAAAAGGAATTTGGCAATCAATCGGTATTGTTTTACGAATCGAGCGGAATGTCGGGACTTACAAACCAATTTAGCCAAAAATTTTGGGAGCTTTTTGGTGGCGCAACAACCACTTACGGAAATCTTTGTTGGCCAGCCGGACTGGAAGCTGTTCGGCTCACTTTAGGAGAAAATAAACACAACGTTCCTTGGGACTTGGAAAATGCGAAGCTAATTGTTTTGTGGGGAAAAAATCCGGCCGAAACCAATATCCATGAAATGGTTTTTATCGAAAAGGCACAAGCCAATGGAGCAAAATTGGTGGTGGTCGATCCACGAAGAACGCCTTCGTCCGAAAGGGCAGATTTGCTTATTCAGCCAAAACCCGGCACAGATGCTGCCATTGCACTCGCTATTGCTAATCACCTCATTCAGAGTAGACTATATGATAAAACTTTTGTCGATAAGTATGTAAAAGGCTTTGAGGAATTTAAACGATCCGTCGAAAATTGGACGCTCGATAAAGCAGCCGAAATTTCAAATGTTCCCAAAGAATTTCTCGAGGAATTGGCAAACGACTTGGCTGCCAAACAGCCAATGACCTTGATTCCGGGCTATGGAATGCAACGCTTTTCGAATGGAGGCCAAACGGTGCGCGCTTTGCTAAGTCTAAGTGTTTTGACCGGAAATATCGGAAAAATAGGCGCCAGCTTTCAATATGCCAATCTGCAATCCTATATTTTTGATCGGCTGAAAGAACCGGAATCCTATTATCCCGAAATGGGAGCCAAGGCAGTTTTTCGAAGAACAGTTTCCAAAGCCCGATTAGGAGCTGATATGTTGGCACAGCGAAATCCGCCGCTAAAGATGATTTGGGTGGAACGCGGAAACCCTATCACGCAAAATCCGGATACGAATTTAATTTTGGAAGCATTTCGAAAGCTCGATTTTCGCGTGGTGGTGGAGCAATTTATGACCGACACCGCTCTCGAAGCCGACATCGTTTTGCCGGCCAAAAGTATGTTCGAACAAAGCGATATAATTGGTTCCTATTGGAATCCTTATGTGCAATTGAAGCCAAAAATTCTTGCCTCTCCGGGAGAGGTAATGCCGGAAACGGAAATCTATTTTCATTTGGCAAAAGAATTGGGATTTTCAGAATCGGAAATTTTGAAATTTCTTCCCAATCCCGGCAATGATTCTATCGAACTTTTCTTGAAAAACGAGTTGAAAGATTTTAAAGAATTGAATTGGGAGAAATTAAAGGCAGTCCCCATTCTCGCTCCCGGAATAGAAAATATCGCTTTTGCCGATAAAAAATTCAAGACACCAAGTGGAAAAATAGAATTACTCTCTTCTGAAGCTGTTCAAAAATGGAATGTTTCGGCTTTGCCAACGTACGATAAACTACCGGATGAAAATAATGAATTTCCTTTCTTTTTGTTATCGCCAAACACCAAAAATCGCATTCATTCGCAATTTGGAAATTTAATACTGATAAAGCAATTTGCTTCCGAACCTACATGTGTTTTAAGTGCTCAAGACGCTTTGAAGTTGAACATCAAAAAAGGAGATAAAGTAAAGATATTCAATCGAGAAGGAAGTTTTGAAACCAAGGTGGACATTCGGTTTGGATTGAAAACCGGATGCATTGTGTATTACAATGGCTGGTGGTTGCAAGAAGGCGGAAGCCCAAATATCCTTACAATTGGGAAAGAAACAGATATGGGACACGGAACCGCTTTTCACGACACCAAGGTTCAGATTGAAAAAATATACGACTAAGAAAATGCAGCAAGGATTTGTATTCGATCTCAATAAATGCGTGGCTTGTCAAGCGTGTGTGGTGGCTTGTCAGATTGAGAATTCAACTTTGGATAGCTTGTTGTCGCAAAAGGCAGAGGAAACACAAATTGCTTGGCGATCGGTTACCGCCAACAATCAATTTCAATATCCCGATTTGCCTGTTTTCAGTTTTTCGATGGCCTGCAATCACTGCGAAGATGCTCCCTGTATGCTCAATTGTCCTGCTTTGGCTTTTACGCGCGAAACTGTTTTTGGTGCCGTAATGCATCATGCCGATGCTTGTATTGGCTGCCAATACTGCGTGTGGGTTTGCCCTTACGATGCTCCCAAATACAATCCCTTTATAGGAATAATCGAGAAATGTACACTTTGTGTAAATCGATTGCAAGAAAATAGAAAACCGGCTTGTGCTTGTTCTTGTCCAACCGGCGCACTCGATTTTAGTTCTATTTTCCTAAAGCCTCAGCTTGTCAAAGGATTTGTTGAAACCGGTATCAAACCATCCATTGAGCTGAAAGAATTGCGAAATCCTAAAAGCCCAAAACAAGAAATGATGCACTTTGAATCGAATGAAAAGGAAATCTATACCAAATTAAACTTATCCACGAAACAAAAATATTCAATACTACCGGAATGGCCATTGCTTACGTTTACATTGTTTGTTCCGGTATTGGTTTCGGGCTTTTATGCTTCTTTCAGCAAAGGCTTTGTTCTTAATCCAATGGTTTTTATTGGTTTTGCAATCCTTGCTATGTTTTTAAGTCTGTTTCATTTAGGGAAAATATTTCGTGCATGGCGAGCGGTCCTAAACGTCCGTAATTCGTGGCTGAGCCGAGAAATTGTTGCTTATAGTCTATTTGTTCCTGCTTCTGCATTCTGGCTGTTTTTGCCTCAACAAAATGAATTGGGACTTGTGGCCACCATTTTCGGTTTGCTTACATTGGTTTCCATCGACAATTTGTATCGCCAAATTCCATCAAAAGCTAAAAATAAATACCACAGTGCCGACGTTTTGTTTTTCACTGTTTTTTTATATGTGGCCATATTGGTTTCGAATCCGTGGATGTTTTCAGCAGCCATTTTGATAAAAACCTATCTGTATATTACCCGAAAAATGGAGTTTACAAAGCAAGGGCAAGATGTGCGTAAAACGATTTCCGGACTTCGTATCCTTATTGGGTTTGTGGTTCCGGCCATTCTTGTTTTTATTCCTTTTTTCCAATATGGCGTGGAAGTAGTTTTTATTTTTGTTTTTATTGGCGAATTTATTGACCGATCGGAATTTTATTTGGAGTTACAATCAAAAGGAATAGAATAGATTCGCTAACGATTGGCTTTGGCATTGATTTTTTTCTGAGGCGATTTTTGCTTGCTCAATAGCCTAAAATCGGTGATCAGTCGTCCGCACAAAAAAAGGCTGCTTCCGTTAAGAAGCAGCCTTTTCTGAGCTTAAAACGAGCTTAGTTAAAGATATAACGAATTCCAAATTGCATTTGCCATTTCGAATCGACAGAGAAATTATCAATGTAAGACTCTGTTAAATTGGTATCAAATTGGAAATAAGGAACATTGTTTGCATCAAGTCCTGTAAAAGTAATCGGATTGAAAGTGCGTGCATATTGACGAACACCCCAATTTGAATTGATCAGGTTTCCAATATTCATTACATCAAGTGAAAGTTGAAGTGTGTTTTTCTTTCCTTTTACTTTGAAATGGAAATCTTGCATAAAGCGGAAATCCAATTGAGAGAACCAAGGCAAAGAAGCTCCATTGCGTTCGGCATATTGTCCGCGGCGCGTACTCAAATAATCGTCTTGTTCGATAAATCCATTTAAAGCATTCCACTGTGCAGCCGCATCTGGCGCGGGAACTCCTACACCATTTACAACAGTTCCAAAATGAATATCAGCGGAAGTTGCTGGGACATAAAGCAAGTCGTTATTTAAAATAGCATCTTGATTTAAATCTCCGGCATAAGTATAAGAATAACGGTTTCCTTGTCCTGCTTCAGCAATTAAAGCAAAAGAAGAAGTCATGTTTTTATAATCTTTTTGATACATCCAGCTGGAAATAAAGCGGTGTTTCAGTCCATAGCGCGACCAAGAAAGTTGTGGATCATTTGGATCACCAACAACTGGATTTCGTTGAAATGCGTCAGCAGCAATTTCTGCCGGAATGGAAGTAAAATCTTTCGATTCTTGATAAGTGTAGGCAACATCAGCACGCAGACCAAAGTCAAAAGCTTTTTGCAGTTTTCCGGTCAAACTATATTGATAGCCTTCGGAAACATTGTCCATCACAATCGTTCCTGCATCTAAAAATCCAATGGCCTCTGTCGAAGAAGAATAAATATTTACCTCATTAAAGCCGGCAAAGATTGCTCGGTTATCGCCTGTTCCACTTAGGTTTTCAGAAGGAGCAAGCATATTGTAATTGCGATGAACTACTGCGTTGATGTCTTTTCCGTAAATTCCTTCAAAACTGGCAAACCAACCATTGGCCAATTTCCAATCGGCTGCTAAATTTGTTTTCCATACTTGTGGAAAATGAAAATCTTCTGAAGTCGAATTGATTTGGAATGTATAACCAGGATACATGCCTCTGTTTGAAGATTGGTTGCCCAACCAAACAAAAGGAATACGTCCTGTAAAAATACCTGTTCCTCCTCTTACTCTTAAGCTGTTGTCTCCTTTTACGTCGTAATTAAATCCAACGCGTGGCGACCACATCAAGCGCGCTTTTGGCCAAACACTTGGATCTACTGTTACCGAACTTCCGTTTTCATCAACCCATCCGGTGAAATTGGCAGCTGCCAAAGTAGCTGCAGATTCTTCGATTGTATTCAAATAAATAGGGACATCAACACGAAGGCCGTAGGTAACATTCAATTTTGCATTCACTGCATATTCGTCTTGAAGATAAAATCCCAATTGCGCAACATCTACTTCCGACATGGCATAAGGCTTCTGTTGAGAAGTAGCAACTTCAGCATTAAAGTCGATATCAGCAGAAGTTGTAGCTAAGAATTCGCTAACTCCACCGAAGAACATATGCCAAGGATAATAGAACAAATTAAAGGAGTTGTTGAATTTGAAAATTTCAAGATTCACTCCGGCAGTAATGGTATGTTTATCCTTATAATAGGTTAAGTTGTCCGTAAACTGGATTACATCCTGATCGAGTATATTGTTTGTCGAAAACATCTCGGAACCTGCCGTAATGGCTAAATTTCCGTTTGCGTCAAAAATATCAATTACTGGAAATGGAGCAGAATGAGGATCGCGCGTATCTCTAAAAGCAGTATAACCAATCAATAATTTGTTGGCCAATCTGCTGGAGAATATAGAGTTCAATTCTCCCACAAAAGAATGAATTTTGTTGTTGATGGTATAAGAAGAATTTTCAAAAGGAAGACGGTAGCTTGTTGGGCCGCGACCAATGATGGCTTCGGGATGAGGAAGAATATCTTTCCATGCATCCAACATATTGTAACGCAAAGTTAAATTGTGATTTTTTGCAATATTGTAGTCCAGTTTAATTAAAAACTTATTGTTGTAGGTCTCATGATTGTATCCTTGGTAAGCGCCCGGATCATATCCCCATTCATTGATTAAATGTTGTTGAACTGCAAGAATATCTGCTTCCAAAACGCTGGTTACATTTGCTCCGGAATTGGTACCATCATCGGCAACAAAACCATGAGCCAACTGATTTCTGCGCTCAGCTTCTGCATTGATAAAGAAAAATAATTTGTCTTTGATAATGGGGCCACCAACACTTACGCCTGTTTGGCTAGTGCTGAAATCGAGGTTTGGAGCATCCACACCACTGATTTTGTCGCCTATCATTTTTTCATTTCTCAAAAAAGTATAAACTGTCGCTTTTAGTTCGTTGGTTCCCGATTTGGTTACCGCATTTACACCTGCACCCGTAAATCCGCCTTCACGAACATCAAAAGGAGCCAATGAAACTTGAATTTGATCGATGGCATCCAAAGAAACCGGCTGGGCATCAGCCTGTCCGCCTGGTGTAGCGTAATCCAATCCAAAAGAATTGTTGAAAATTGACCCATCCAACGAAAAGTTGTTATACAAATTGTTGCGGCCACCAAAACTGTTTCCATCTGATTGTGGAGTCAGTCGTGTGAGGTCTTTTGAGCTGCGTGCAATACTTGGCAAACCTTGAATTTGTTTGCTGTCGATGTTGGTCATTGCACCTGTTTGTTCGGCACTCATTGCGCCTGCGCCTTTAGCCAAAATCTCAACTTCGGCCAATTCGGTGGCATTTGGCTGCATTACAATGCTTACATTCGAAGTCTTGTTGAGTTGTAGATAAATGTCGGTTTCCTCGGCATTCACAAATCCAACAAATGAAACAACTACTTTGTAAGGTCCGCCAATACGCATATTGCGTATTTGAAATCCTCCGTCGTCCAATGAGGAAGTTCCGTACTGTGTTCCTGAAGGAAGGTGAATAACCACCACATTGGCCATCGGAACAGCTTCCCCCTTGTTGTCAACTACTTTTCCCGATATCGATGAAGTAGTTACCCCTTGACTAAATACTTGCGGCATCGCCACAACAATAAAGGCAAGAATCAATAGTAAAATTCTGTTTTTCATTAATCTTTAGGTTTAATTAAATTAATATATAGATTACTTTTATGCCGCGAAGCTAATATATTTAACGTTAATTAACAATGCTACTGCTTAAAAAAGTAAGTTTATGTTTACAAACAATTATCATTTGTTCTTTGAAAAAAAGAATCAAAATAATGGATTTACAGCACATTAAAAAACCATTTGAATTATTTCAGAAAAAAAGCTTTTAAAAACTGGGTATATAAGTTCTCATTAGTTTTCAACAATTCAGGAAATAGAAGTAATTTTTGATGAGAATCTGTAATTTTACCCCTAAATTAAACTTACATGGCTTTACCAGAGCATAAAATTGCCGAAACTCCTTTAATGAAACAATACAATAGCATTAAAGCCAAATATCCAACTGCTTTGCTTTTGTTTCGTGTGGGCGATTTTTACGAAACATTTAGTGAAGACGCGATCAAAACTTCCAAGATTTTAGGAATTGTTTTGACCAAACGAGCCAATGGCTCTGCAAGTTTTGTTGAATTGGCCGGCTTTCCACATCATTCTTTGGATGTTTACTTACCTAAACTGGTGAAGGCTGGCCAACGTGTAGCCATTTGTGATCAGTTGGAAGACCCAAAAAGCACCAAAACCATTGTTAAACGAGGCGTTACCGAATTGGTAACACCCGGCGTATCGTACAATGATAACGTTTTGGAACACAAAACAAACAATTTTTTAGCTAGTGTTGATTTCAATGCCAAATTGAGTGGCGTTTCCTTTTTAGATATTTCTACGGGCGAGTTTTTTATTGCTCAAGGCTCGGTTGCCTATATCGATAAATTGCTTCAAGGCTTTCGCCCGAATGAAGTTATTGTTCAGCGAAACAAAGTGAACGATTTTCAGAAAATATTTGGCGACAAATTTTTTACGACCACTTTCGACGACTGGGTTTTTACCGCAGAATTTGCTTATGATTTGTTGTTGAAACATTTTAAAACATTGAGTTTTAAAGGTTTTGGCGTTGAAGATTTGGAACAAGGAATTATAGCCGCCGGAGCTGCTTTGCATTATCTAAACGAAACGCAACATCATAAAGTGGCTCACATCAATAAATTATCGCGCATTGCCGAAGACCATTATGTATGGATAGATAGGTTTACCGTTCGCAATCTAGAGCTTCTTCATTCGCCAAACGAAAATGCCAAAACACTTTTGGATGTGATCGATAAAACGGTTTCCCCAATGGGCTCTAGATTGCTCAAGCGATGGATGGTATTGCCGCTGAAAGATTTGCAACCTATTCGCGAGCGGCACGACATTGTCTCTTTTTTTGTTCAGAATCAGAAACTGCGCGATGCATTGATAGCCGAAGTAAACGATTTGGGCGATTTAGAACGACTCATTTCGAAAGTAGCTACCAGCAAAATAAATCCGCGGGAAGTACTTCAATTGAAAAGAGCACTTTATCATATTGAACACATTCAAAAAACCTTAGCCGCGAGTACCGAAATCGCTTTGCGAAAAATGGCCGAACAGCTCAATTTTTGTGGCTTAATGCGTCAGAAAATCGAAATGGAATTAAAATCGGATGCAGCGGTGGCCATTGGAAAAGGCGCAGTGATTGCCGAAGGGATTTCGGACGAACTGGACGATCTGAGAAATATCAGCCACTCAAGCAAAGATATATTGAAGAATATTCAGCAGCGCGAATGCGAAAAAACAGGAATTAGCTCATTGAAGATTGGGTTCAACAATGTGTTTGGCTATTTCTTGGAAGTGACCAATGTGCACAAAGACAAAGTGCCCGACGAATGGCATCGAAAACAAACTTTAACAGGCTCGGAACGATACATCACCGAAGAACTGAAGGTTCTCGAAACAAAAATATTGGGTGCAGAAGATAAAATTCTAAGTATCGAACAAGAATTGTTTAACAACTTGGTTTTAAGCTTGACCGATTATATCATTCCAATTCAAACAAATGCTGCTATCACTGCAAAATTGGATGTTTTGTTGGCTTTTGCCGCTATTGCTGTAGAATACAATTATATTCGGCCGGAAGTGAATAATTCCTATGTTTTAGATATTAAAAATGGGCGACATCCCGTCATTGAACAGCAATTGCAGCCTGGCGAAAGCTACGTTGCAAACGATGTTTATCTCGATACCGAAAAGCAACAAATCATTATCATCACAGGACCAAACATGTCCGGGAAATCCGCATTGTTACGTCAAACGGCATTGATTGTTTTGCTTGCTCAAATGGGGAGTTTTGTCCCGGCCGACAGTGCAAAAATAGGATTGATCGATAAACTCTTTACACGTGTTGGCGCTAGCGATAATATTTCGTCGGGAGAATCTACTTTTATGGTAGAGATGAACGAAACAGCCAGTATTTTGAACAATATTTCCAATCGGTCGTTGATTTTGCTCGATGAAATAGGACGAGGAACCAGCACCTACGACGGAATTTCGATCGCTTGGTCGATTGCTGAATTTCTGCACGAACATCCGGCTTTTAAATCAAAAGTGCTGTTTGCAACGCATTATCACGAGCTGAATGATATGGCAAAATTTTTCAAAAGAATCAAGAATTTTCATATTTCGGTAAAAGAAATTCAAAACAAAGTCCTGTTTCTGCGCAAACTCGAAGAAGGCGGAAGTGAACACAGTTTTGGTATCCATGTGGCAAAAATGGCTGGAATTCCACAAAGTATCGTTGACAGAAGCAACGAAATGCTTGTGCAATTGGAAGAAGCACACCGAAAAGGCGATTTTAGTCAATCTTCCAAATCGAAAATCAAATCCGCAAAAGCCGAAAATTTTCAGTTGAGCTTCATTCAGCTTGACGATCCTTTGTTGTATCAGATTCGCGACGAGATTTTAAGCACGGATATCAACACATTAACACCCGTTGAAGCCTTGTTGAAGCTGAATGAAATCAAAAAAATGCTAGGCAAATAATTTTCGAATAAAATTTTGCTTGCGAAAAAAATTATTCCTTATATTTGCACCCTCAACGCGAATTAGCTCTCTCGATTCCGATTGTTCCGATAGCTAACGGATTAGGGATGGTAGAGCAAAAAGTTCTTGCAGAAAGCGAAAATAATGCGAAAGTAGCTCAGCTGGTAGAGCACGACCTTGCCAAGGTCGGGGTCGCGGGTTCGAATCCCGTCTTTCG
>DYSK01000077.1 GCA_020718315.1 Draconibacterium orientale | reverse complement strand
CTCATATCCTTTTGAGTAAAGGTATTGAGCAATTTTTTGATTTCTCTCAAAAGTGTTTTTTGACTGATCTTTTGATATTTTTTTCTCAATGAGATGGTGCAAAGTTAATCGATATTCTTCATCGCTTATATTTTCGAGGGCTTTAATAATGGAATACTTCGAAACTTGACGCAATTTCAACTCGCTTTCTATTTTTATTTTGCCCCAATGCTTTGTCCTAAAATGTCCTCCGGCATATTGCAATGCAAATCTTTGTTCATGAATAAATCCTTGGGTTATCAAATCCGAAATTATTTCATCTCTGATTTCTTCATCCACATTCCATACACGAAATTTTTGTTCAACATCCCATTGACAGCGCTCTTGGTAAGCGCAATATTTTTGCGCTTTGGCAAGAACAGTATCAAAATCAAAAAGCTTAGGCATAGTCTCGTTTTGAATTGTTCAAAATTAGGTAATTCTTTGCAATTATAAAAAGTCTGATTTTTGAATTAACTTCGCTAAGAATTTAATGCGATAAAAGAATGCGTAAAGAGATTGACTTTTTAGTAATTGGAAGTGGCATTGCTGGCTTGAGTTATGCTTTAAAAGTAGCTGAAAGAGGAAAAGTATTGATTGTTACTAAATCAAATGCGGACGATACAGCCACAAAATATGCTCAAGGAGGAATAGCTGCTGTTATGTACACGCCCGATACGTATGAAAAGCATATTCATGATACAATGGTTGCCGGCGATTTTCTTTCGGACGAAAAGGTGGTGAGAATGACCATTACCGAATCGACAGAAAGAGTACAGGAACTGATTGCGTGGGGAGCAGAATTCGACAAGAACGAAATTGGCGAATACGATTTAGGGAAAGAAGGTGGTCATTCCGAACATCGCGTTTTGCACCACAAAGACAGCACGGGCTTAGAAATTGAGCGTGCTTTACTTAAAAAAGCAACAGAACATCCAAATATTGAATTTTGGGAAAATCAATTTACAATTGATATCATCACTCAACACCATTTAGGTGAAGAAATCCGCCGAAAAACGAAAGATATCAAATGTTTTGGCGCTTATGTTTTGGATCCTAAAACGGAGGAAGTTCATACAGTGATCTCAAAGTTAACGATGTTGGCAACAGGGGGAATAGGGAATATTTATCAATCTACTACCAACCCAAAAATTGCTACCGGCGACGGAATAGCAATGGTTTATAGAGCCAAAGGGAGAATTGACAATATGGAATTTGTCCAGTTTCATCCAACATCTCTGTTTCATCCGGGCGAAACGCCTTCATTTTTGATTACCGAAGCTTTACGAGGTTTTGGCGGCATTCTGAAGACAAAAAAAGAAAAGCCGTTTATGGAAAAATACGATTCACGTGGTTCTCTTGCGCCTCGCGATATTGTAGCACGCGCTATCGACAATGAGCTAAAAGCGAGTGGCGACGAATGTGTTTTTTTAGATTGCAGACACTTAAATGCCAATAGTTTGATTTTGAACTTCCCAACTATTTATGCCAAATGTTTAAGTATTGGAATAAATTTTACAAAGGAAATGATTCCGGTTGTTCCAAGCGCACATTATTCTTGTGGAGGAATAAAAATAAACGACTTTGGGATGAGTTCGATTCAAAACTTATATGCTTCCGGCGAATGTTCTTCAACCGGACTTCATGGAGCCAACAGATTAGCATCCAATTCATTATTGGAGTCCATTGTTTTTTCGCATCGCGCTAGCTTGCATGCAATTAACCAACTTCCATTGGTAAATTTTCAAGCGGGTGTTCCAGATTGGAATGCCGAAGGAGCTGTATTAAACGAAGAAATGATCTTGATAACTCAATCTATAAAAGAACTTCAGGGAATAATGAGTAATTATGTGGGCATTGTCCGATCCAATCTACGCCTAAAACGTGCGCTAGATAGGCTGAAGATTATTTATTGCGAAACAGAAGAGTTGTACGACAAATCCATCTTATCTGTTGAAATATGCGAACTGCGCAATCTGATAAATGTGGCCTATTTGGTACTCAAAATGGCATTGGCTCGAAAGGAAAGCCGTGGACTTCATTATTCGTTGGATTATTTACCCAAGAATAGCTAGTTATCGCTTGAGCAGTCGGTAGTTTTTATATTCCCCAATTCGAAAGTTGGTAAAGTGTTCGATAAAATGGAGAATTTTCATTTTAAAACTAAAATTCTTTTTTTTGGGGTCGAAATCGAAATTCCAGTTTTTTGCAGCAATCCGATTTTGCATCACTTGGGGATGCGATTCATTGAACTGAACCAATGAATCAATCTTGGAATAATCAAAACTGCCTTTTGTGAAATTTCTATTTTCTTTGAACTTTTCCCCTTCGAACAAAGAAGGAAAAAACGTCTGCTTAGACTGCTGAATATCGGGTGGTTTAACCCATCCATAATGAAACACTTCTGCATCGAGCAGTTTTACGTTCAATTTTTTGTTTTCTTTTCGAAATCCCTGTGCATCGCGATAGGATTTTATTTTTTTGTTGTTTCGAATAAGTCGGATTTCTCTTCGATACCATTTTCTGGAATCGCCTACAAAATCGTAGGAGCCATAAAAATGCTTGTATTTGAATAAAAAACCATCCAGCTTGTTGTCATTCAAGCTGTTGTGCAGAGCCTTTTTAATAATTGGCAAATATTTTTCGTGAACAACTTCATCGCCTTGCAAATAAAAAGCCCAATCACTTTCGGCGGCAATTTGATGAAAAGCTTTATCCGTTTCCTGAGCCAAAACGCGTCCGCCGTGCCGAAGCGAATCGTCCCAAACACTTTGAATAATCTTGATTTTTGGCGAATCGATGGCTTGCACCAACCCGAGCGTATTGTCGTCCGATTGGCCAACAAGCACAATGAATTCGTCTACGAGAGGCAAAATAGATTGGATAGATTCGACAATTGGATAATCGTATTTGATGGCATTTCGAATAAAAGTGAATCCACTAACTCTCATTATTACAAGTTTTTAACGCTTAAACTCTAAATTATCCATCCCAATTCAAAATCGAATTTTCAGAAATTGATGATTCCGATATAATTAGAAGGTGTTATTTTTTTCAGCTCTACTTTTATGTGATCGGCTACATCCAAATTATCGATAAACTCGTGAATGGCTTTCTGGTTTATTTTTTCGTTTTTTCGAGTCAATGCCTTCAACACTTCGTAAGGATTTGCATAATCCTCGCGACGCAAAATGGTTTGGATTGCTTCCGCAATAACGGCCCAATTTTCTTCTAAATCTTTTTTTATTTTTTCTTGATTCAAGATCAATTTGTCCAATCCTTTGTGAAGCGATTTATAGGCAAGCAAACTATGAGCCAATGGCAAACCAATGTTTCTTAAAACGGTTGAGTCAGTTAAATCGCGTTGCAGTCGCGAAACAGGAAGCTTTGCCGCTAAATGTTCAAAAATTGCATTCGCCATTCCAAGATTTCCTTCCGAATTTTCGAAGTCGATTGGATTCACTTTATGGGGCATAGCCGAAGAACCCACTTCACCACTTTTTATACTTTGTTTGAAATAATCCATCGAAATATAGGTCCAGAAATCGCGATTTAAATCGATGAGGATGGTATTAATCCGTTTTAGGTTATCAAAAAACGCGGCTAAATAATCGTAATGTTCGATTTGAGTGGTGGTTTGGAGCCGAACCAAACCCAGATTTTCTTTCACAAATTTATTGGCAAAAGTGGGCCATTTTATTTGTGGATAAGCCACATGATGTGCATTAAAATTACCGCTTGCACCACCAAATTTGGCAGCAAATGGAATTCGTTCCATCATTTTTAATTGATTCTCTAGACGCTCAACAAAAACATATATTTCTTTGCCCAAACTGCTTGGCGAGGCCGGCTGGCCGTGAGTTCTGGCCAACATTGGGATTTTTTTCCATTTTTTCGCATTGTCTTTCAATTCAAAGATCAAAAGTTTTAACTCAGGCAAAATCACATTGAAAAATCCTTCTTTTAAAGAAAGTGGAGTTGCCGTATTGTTAACATCTTGCGAGGTCAACCCAAAATGTATATATTCTTTGTAATCAGCAAGTTCGAATTTGTCGAATTGTTCTTTAATAAAATATTCAACTGCTTTTACATCATGATTCGTCACTTTCTCTATTTCTTTAATGCTCAGCGCATCGGTTTCCGAAAAATTCAGATATATTTTCCGGAGCTTTTCGTACTCTTTCTTTGGAAAAGATTTCAGTTGCGGAATTGGATATTCGCACAAAGCAATAAAATATTCTATTTCGACCAATACGCGATAACGGATCAGCCCTTTTTCAGAAAAGTAAGTACTTAAACTTTCTGTTTGATTGCGGTATCTGCCGTCTATTGGACTTATGGCATTAAGAGCGGATAAAGTCATATTCAAATATTTTGAACAAAAATACAAAAGATTGCTCGATAAAAATGCGGTAAAATTGCCTAATTCGGGCAATTTTCAGGGCGATTCTTTCAACAAACAAACTATTAGCTATAAATTTGGGTATATTTGACGGGGCAAATTATAAGCATATGATACACGAAAACCTATTAAATTATTTTGAAGAAAGTATTCAATCGAATTGGGAACTAAAAGCCCTGTCGGATTACAACGGAACGAGCTTTCTGTACAAAGATGTTGCCGAAAAAATAGCAAAATACCATCTTTTATTTGAGCAGGCAGGGATAAATCAAGGCTATAAAATCGCTATTATTGGTAAAAATTCCGCAGATTGGGCAGTGAGTTTTATGGCTACAATCGGGTATGGAGCCGTAACAGTTCCTATTTTGCCCGATTTTACTCCCAAAGATATTTATCACATTTTAGAACACTCGGATTCAAAACTTCTTTTTGTTTCGGAATTTATTTGGCCAAACTACCGAGCCGAGCAAATCAAAGGAATTGACGCTATTTTTTCTTTAGAGTCTTTTCAACTATTGGCCGACTACAAAGGTGGCTTTCAAGAAATCCTTGACAGGATAGATTTGCTTTTCAAAGAAAAGTTCCCAGCAGGATTGACCAATAAAGAATTCAAGCTGGCAAAAATTTCGAACGAAAAACTTGCTCAGATAAGTTATACAAGTGGCACTACGGGTTTTTCAAAAGGCGTAATGCTGAACCACAACAGTTTGGCCGCCAATGTACGTTTTGCCAGAAACAATATGCCCTTAAATGCCGGTGATAAAATTTTATCTTTTTTACCATTGGGGCATTCGTATGGTTTGGCTTTTGAGCTGCTTTTTCCGTTTTCCAAAGGCTGTCATATTACGTTTCTAACCAAAACGCCATCTCCTCAAGTGATTATGAAGGCGTTTAGCGAAATTAAGCCAAATCTGATTTTATCGGTTCCTTTGATTATTGAAAAAATATTTAAGAATCAGATTGTTCCGCAAATTTCAAAGCCGGCTATGCGCATTTTGCTAAAAACGCCGCTTATTAACGAAATCATCTACAAAAAGATTTTGGCCAAATTGACTACTGTTTTTGGAGGCGAATTTAAGGAATTGGTAATTGGTGGTGCAGCTTTCTGTCCGAGAGGCGAAGCATTTTTCAAACGGATTGGTTTTCCTTTTGCCATCGGATACGGAATGACTGAATGCGGGCCGCTGGTTTCGTATGCATCGTGGACAGAGTTTCGTCCAGGTGCAGTTGGAAAACCAGTCGATACTTTGCAAATAAAGATTGATTCGTCCGATCCAATTAATGAGATTGGTGAAATATTGATAAAAGGCGAAAATGTGATGCTTGGCTACTACAAAAATGAAGATGCCACCAAGGCAAGTTTCACGTCGGATGGCTGGTTGAAGTCGGGAGATTTGGGGCATTTCGACAAAGACGGCTTCATCTATATCAAAGGAAGAAATAAGAATATACTTTTAGGTCCGTCGGGTCAAAATATCTATCCTGAAGAAATAGAAAGCAAACTTGTGGACATGAGTTATGTGATGGAATCGTTGGTTGTTATGCGCAACAAGAAAATTACGGCTTTGGTTTATCCAAACCACGATAAAGCAAAATCAAATAAGATTGACAACGAAACACTTTATAAAATTATAAAAGCGCACCGCAAAGAGTTGAACAAACATTTGCCGGCCTACAGTGCTGTTTCGGAGATAGAAATTCAAGAAAAAGAATTTGAAAAAACCCCAAAACAAAGTATTAAACGCTATTTGTACCAAGAAAAATAGCAATAAAAAAGCTGCTTCGAAATGAAGCAGCTTTTTTTATTAGGCTTGAGCGGTTGGTCCGCCCATTGTAAAAGGAATTCCACCATCGCTCGGCGATTCTTTAATTGGCCCATTGACGGCTTCAAACTTTTTAACGTTATCGGCCAAAGCTTTGTAAAGACGCTTTGCGTGTTCGGGTGTTAGAATAATGCGCGATTTCACTTTTGCTTTAGGAACGCCCGGCATCATTTTAACAAAGTCTAAAACAAATTCAGCATGCGAATGGGTGATGATAGCCAGATTGGAATAAATTCCTTCGGCAATCTCATCGCTTAGCTCAATATTTACTTTATTTTCTTTTAAGGGATCAGCCATAATATAAGGTGTTTATTCGTCAGAATCATCATCAAAATCGATCAAAGACCTATTGGTATCGGCCGCTTCAACAATCAAATCTTCATATTCGCGCAAACCAGTTCCTGCAGGAATTAAGTGTCCTACAATTACATTTTCTTTCAATCCCATAAGCGAATCGCGTTTGGCATTGATTGCTGCATTGGTAAGCACTTTTGTTGTTTCCTGGAACGAAGCAGCCGAAATAAAGCTTGCTGTTTGTAAGGAAGCTCTGGTAATACCTTGTAAAACCTGACGACCTGTAGCAGGATGAGCATCGCGTGCAACTATAAGTTGTTTATCTTTCCGCTTTAAAATAGAATTTTCATCGCGAAGTTTGCGAGCTGTGAGCATTTGCCCAGCAACAAAATTCTCTGAATCCCCAGAATTTTCAACCACCTTTTGACCAAATATACTATCGTTTTCTTCCAAGAAGTCGATACGATTTATCAGTTCGTTTTCTAAGAATTTAGTATCGCCCGGATCGTCAATTTCTACTTTGCGCATCATTTGACGAACAATTGTTTCAAAATGTTTATCATTAATTTTAACACCTTGCAAACGATAAACTTCCTGAATTTCATTTACGATGTATTCTTGCACTTTCATTGGTCCTTTGATAGCCAAAATGTCGGCAGGAGTCATCGCTCCGTCAGACAATGGTGTACCGGCTTTTACAAAGTCGTTTTCTTGAGCCAAAATTTGTTTAGAGGTTGGGATCAGATATTTCTTTTCTTCACCTGTTTTTGAAGTAATAATAACTTCACGGTTTCCTCTTTTCAATTTTTTACCAAAAGAAACAACTCCGTCAATTTCGGAAACCCGAGCTGGATCAGAAGGATTTCTTGCCTCGAACAATTCAGTTACCCGAGGTAAACCTCCGGTGATATCGCCCGAATGACCAGATGCACGTGGGATTTTCACAAGAGTTTCTCCTGCTTTTATTACTTTCTTATCATCCACAACAATGTGAGCTCCAACAGGAATATCATAACTCTTAATCATTTCCCCTTTAGAATCTACAATATGAATAATTGGATTTTTTGATTTTGAACGACTTTCGATAACCACTTTATCATGATAACCGGTTTGTTCATCAGACTCCACGCGATAGGTAACTCCTTCTTCGATGTTGTCGAACAGAATTTTTCCTTTCACTTCGGAAAGCACTACAGCATTGTATGGATCCCAATCGCAAATGATATCGCCTTTCATAACCTCTGCGCCATCGGCAAAATAAAGATTTGCGCCATAAGGAATGTTGGCTGATGATAAAGCTACGCCAGTTCCTTCGTCCACAATTTTCATTTCGGCCGAACGTCCAATCACAATGTGGTATTCTCTACCTTCTTTGTTTACATAGTCAACCGTACGCAATTCCTCAATTTTGAGTTTTCCTTCATATTTTGCCTCAATCCGCGAGGAAGTGGCTGTGTTTGAAGCGATACCTCCTACGTGGAAAGTACGAAGTGTCAACTGTGTTCCTGGCTCACCGATTGACTGAGCAGCAACAACGCCAACAGCCTCACCTTTTTGAACCATTCTTCCAGAAGCCAAATTACGACCATAACATCTTGCGCAAACGCCTTTCTTGCTTTCGCAAGTCAAAACAGAACGAATCTCAACGGATTCTATTGGCGAATCTTCAATTAGTTTAGCAAGTTCTTCAGTAATTTCCTGTCCGGCAGGAATAAGCAATTTATTTGTACGCGGGTGGAAAATATCATGCAAAGCCACACGACCTAAAATCCGTTCGTATAGACTTTCAACTACTTCTTCACTTTTCTTTAAAGCAGTGATTGTCAATCCACGAAGTGTTCCGCAATCTTCATCAGAAATGATAACATCTTGAGCAACATCAACCAAACGACGGGTTAAATATCCGGCATCGGCAGTTTTTAAAGCAGTATCGGCCAAACCTTTACGAGCACCGTGAGTAGAAATGAAATATTCAAGAACCGACAATCCTTCTTTGAAGTTTGAAAGAATTGGGTTTTCGATAATTTCGCCACCGGTAGCGCCCGATTTTTGCGGTTTTGCCATCAATCCGCGCATACCAGATAGCTGACGAATTTGCTCTTTTGAACCCCTTGCTCCAGAATCAAGCATCATAAACACAGAATTGAATCCTTGTTTATCGGCTGTGATTTCTTTCATCAAAGTATGGGTCAAATGAGAGTTGGTATGTGTCCAAATATCGATAATCTGATTGTAGCGTTCTGTGTTGGTAATGAAACCCATATTGTAGTTATTCATTACTTCTTCCACTTCTTCGTTCGCATTTTGAATCAGGATTCCTTTTGATTCGGGGATAATAACATCGCCTAAATTAAAGGACAATCCACCACGGAAGGCCATATTGAATCCCAATGATTTGATATCGTCGAGGAAGGCGGCTGTTTTAGCGGTTCCAACAACTTTCAATACATCGCTAATGATATCGCGCAAAGAACGTTTTGTAAGCAATTCATTGATGTATTTGTATCCTTCGGGAACAACCTGATTAAACAATATACGACCTACTGTAGTTTCAATCATGCGATTGACAGGTTTTTTGTCCACTATATCATCCACTTTTACAAAGATGATGGCGTGAAGATCGACTGCTTTTTGGTTGTAAGCAATGATTACTTCCTCCGGAGAATAGAATTTAAATCCTTCCCCTTTTACAGGATTGGATTTGATGCTTTTGCGTGGTTTAGTCATATAATACAAACCTAAAACCATGTCCTGCGATGGAACGGTAATTGGAGCTCCATTAGCAGGGTTTAGGATATTGTGCGATGCCAACATCAGCATTTGGGCTTCTAAGATGGCAGCATTTCCAAGTGGAACGTGAACAGCCATTTGGTCACCGTCGAAGTCGGCATTGAATGCAGTACAAACCAGTGGGTGAAGTTGAATTGCTTTTCCTTCCACCAATTTTGGTTGAAATGCTTGAATTCCTAAACGGTGCAAAGTAGGTGCACGGTTTAGCATAACGGGATGTCCTTTCAAAATATTTTCTAAAATATCCCAAACAACCGAATCTTTACGATCTACTATTTTTTTAGCAGATTTTACAGTTTTAACAATTCCCCGCTCGAGCAATTTCCTTATAATAAAAGGCTTAAACAACTCTGAAGCCATGCCTTTCGGCAAGCCACATTCATTGAGTTTCAAATCGGGTCCAACCACAATGACCGATCGACCTGAATAATCGACCCGTTTTCCTAGAAGGTTTTGGCGGAATCGACCTTGTTTTCCTTTTAAACTATCGCTCAATGATTTTAATGGGCGATTTGCTTCTGTTTTAACGGCATTCGACTTTCGAGAATTATCAAACAAGGAGTCAACAGCTTCTTGAAGCATCCGTTTTTCGTTTCGCATGATTACATCAGGCGCTTTGATTTCGATTAATCGTTTTAAACGATTGTTTCGGATGATAACTCTGCGATACAGGTCATTTAAATCGGAAGTTGCAAAACGCCCACCATCCAAAGGCACCAATGGGCGCAATTCGGGCGGAATAACAGGTACCACTTTCACAATCATCCATTCTGGACGATTTTCGATTCTGCTTTGTGCATCACGAAATGATTCGAAAACTTGAAGCCGTTTCAGAGCTTCTAACTTACGTTGTTGCGAAGTTTCAGTATTCGCTTTATGACGAAGATCGTAAGAGGCTTTGTCTAAATCAAGTTTTGACAATAAATCGTAGAGAGCTTCTGCGCCCATTTTGGCCACAAATTTTTCCGGATCACTATCATCAAGATGTTGATGTTCTGTAGGAAGAGAATCAAGAATATCGAAATATTCTTCCTCGGTCAAGAAGTCCAATTGTTTCAGGGGTTCGCCTTCGGCATTTTTGGCTTTACCAGGGTTTATTACTACATAACGTTCGTAATAAATGATTGCATCGAGTTTCTTGGATTGCAAGCCAAGCAATGCTCCAATTTTGTTTGGTAATGAGCGGAAAAACCAGATATGCGAAACCGGAACAACCAAATTCATGTGTCCCATTCTTTC
>DYSK01000076.1 GCA_020718315.1 Draconibacterium orientale | reverse complement strand
AAATGATTATTCGTATTAAATTGAAAAGTAGAATTAAAACAATGTACTTTTTCATGTGTCTATAATTTGTTCTTTAATTGCCACATGTCCCAAAGGGATGCCTTTGGCAGAACTCGCCAACTAGTCATTCTCCTTTGTGTGAGACAATCTCTCATGGCTCGTTTCATTGAACTATTTTAGCCTAAAAGGGTATTTTTTTCGAATTTCGGGATGCGCAATTCTCGAATTTCAAAATTTACATTTTCTGTTTCAGTTTGCCCACAATCAATTGTTTCAGATCCGCAACAGCAATTCTTTCTTGTTTCATGCTATCGCGATAGCGGATTGTAACGCTATTGTCGGTTAAGCTTTCGTGATCAATTGTAATACAAAAAGGAGTCCCTATTGCATCTTGCCTACGATAACGTTTTCCGATGGCGTCTTTTTCTTCATATTGACACATAAAATCTTCTTGCAAATCGGCCATTATTTCGCGCGCTTTTTCGGGCAATCCGTCTTTTTTCATCAACGGCAATACGGCAACTTTGTATGGAGCCAATGCAGGCGGAAGATTTAAAACAACACGCTCCGAACCGTCTTCCAGTTTTTCCTCGTTATAAGCCGTACTCATAACAGCCAAAAACATACGGTCCAAACCGATGGAGGTTTCAACAACATAAGGAACATAGCTTTCGTTTAATTCCGGGTCGAAATAGCGCAGTTTTTTTCCGGTATATTCTTCGTGTGCTTTTAGATCGAAATCGGTACGCGAATGAATGCCTTCCAGTTCTTTAAATCCCATTGGGAAATTAAACTCGATATCGGCGGCGGCGTTGGCATAATGCGCCAATTTTTCATGATCGTGAAAACGGTAGTTTTTAGCATCCATACCGAGCGATAAATGCCATTTCATTCGTTCGGCTTTCCAATATTCGTACCATTTCATTTCTTCGCCGGGGCGAACAAAGAATTGCATTTCCATTTGTTCAAATTCACGCATACGGAAAATGAACTGACGGGCTACAATTTCATTGCGAAACGCTTTTCCTGTTTGAGCAATGCCAAAGGGAATTTTCATGCGTCCGGTTTTCTGAACATTCAGGAAATTGACAAAAATTCCCTGTGCCGTTTCGGGTCGAAGATAAATTTCGCTAGCTCCTTCGGCGGTTGACCCTATTTGAGTTGCAAACATCAGATTGAACTGTTTTACTTCTGTCCAGTTTTTTGATCCGGAAATAGGACAAGCAATTTCCAATTCTTCAATCAACGATTTTACATCGGCTAAATCGTTTTTTTCCAATGAGCCAAACAAGCGTTTGGAGATGGCGCTCATCTTTTCTTTGTGTTCTAAAACACGCGGATTGGTATTTAAAAATTGTTCTTCGTCAAAACTTTCGCCAAAACGGCCTTTTGCTTTTTCTACTTCTTTGTCGATTTTGGCTTCAATTTTGGCCAAATACTCTTCAACCAACACGTCGGCACGATAGCGTTTTTTCGAATCTTTATTATCAATCATAGGATCGTTAAATGCGTCCACATGACCGGAAGCCTTCCAAATGGTAGGATGCATAAAAATTGCCGAGTCGATTCCCACAATATTTTCGTTCATCTGAACCATTGCTTTCCACCACTGTTCGCGTATATTCCTTTTGAGCTCAACTCCATTTTGAGCATAATCGTAAACGGCACTCAATCCGTCGTATATTTCACTGCTTTGAAAAACAAAACCATACTCTTTGGCATGACTGATGATTTTCTTTAATTTGTCTTCGTTGTTTGTCATGGCGCAAAATTAGTACATTTGTTTTGATTGATAGCACATTGAAAAGCAAATTAGCTAAAGGAATCGCTTTTTGGAGTTTTGAGTAAACAAAGCTTTGTTTGTTTGTATTTGCTGCTATTTTTTACCTTTGCTAAAGAAAAAACGATCATGATAAAAAAACATATTCCCAATTCCATTACGGCATTAAACCTTGTCTGTGGCATTTTTGCTATTGTTGCTACTTTTGAAAACGCCTTGCTTTGGGCAGGTTTTTTTATTGCTTTGGGTGCTTTCTTCGATTTCTTTGATGGTATGGCAGCTCGCCTATTGCATGTAAAATCCGAAATGGGCAAAGAAATGGATTCGCTGGCCGATTTAATTAGCTTTGGATTGGCGCCCGGATTTATTGTTTATCAGCTTTTGATGCAAACAAATAATAGTCCACAATGGATTATTTTCGATCACAATACGGCTTTGTATATTGCTTTTCTTTTGCCTGTTTTTGCAGCTTTCCGCTTGGCAAAATTCAATATCGATACACGTCAAACCACAAGTTTTATTGGATTGCCTACACCGGCAACTGCTTTGTTTTTCGCTTCTTTGCCTTTTATCAAAGACGCTGTCATTTCGGCCGATGTGCCATTCCTGCAAAATCTAATTGGCAATTATTGGATCGTTTTTGTATTGGTTGTTTTGATTAGCGTCCTGATGGTTGCCGAACTGCCCTTGTTTTCTTTAAAATTTTCAAATTTTGCTTGGCGCGAAAATGCGTTTCGTTTCGTGTTTTTAGGATCGTCTATTGTTCTTCTTTTTCTATTGCAATTTACCGCTTTGCCATTGATTATTTCGATTTATATTCTCTTCTCTTTGATTCAAAATCAAAGCACAAAGCAGTAATCAAAATTTTTAGATTGCCCAATTGAACCCAAAAATGATAAAGTGTTGCGAAAACTCTTCATAGCGGGTCGATTTCAACCAATCGGTAATCGTTGCTGAAGTTTCCGGATTGCCATCAAAATCAGGATTGGCTTCGGTTTTAAGCGTATTCGAGGTGATTGGGCTTTCTTTTAGCGTGAATTGATACCGAAGCGATAAACTTACCCCATTGGAAAAACCATAATGCAAGCTGGCGTCGGCTTTGTATTTTGTTTTGTCCTGAAGATTGTAAACAATGCCGCCAAAATTTTCGTGTGAATTTTGCAAATCGCCATACGTAAAAGCCGCCGAGCTCCACATTTTTGGCGAAAGTGTAGCGCCAGTGGAGAATTTGAAAATAGTCCGCAACTCCTTATCGGCACGCAATAGGCGCACTTCGGGAGTAAAAAACAAACTGTAATTTCCTTTTGGAAGATAGGTTAGAAAGCCGCTCAATTGCTGCTGTTCGGTAGTTCCAAGCCACGAATAACTGAAAGAAGCCGCATAATCCATCACGCCCAGTTTTTTATAAATACCAATTCCCACAACAGGGTCGTTCCATTTTAGACTCAACGAACTGGAGATAAAATTTATGTCCATTCCTTCTTCTAAAGTAGCATAAAGAGCTGTATCATATTTGACTTCGGTATAAGTCATAGACGTATTTACATTGTGAAAAAAAGGAATTATCGAAAGTCCGTCGTCGGTATGGTAAGCAAACGAAGTATAGAAATCGCGTTGTTTTACCGGAACATCTTCTTGAATTGCTTCTTCACCCGCAATTTGAAATTGGTGACTGGACTGAATTGCCAATCCGGTATATGCCAGAGTCATGCTAAGCGGTTTTGCTATATTGAACATCAGGCTACTATTGAAATAGCTTTGCCATTCGCGCAAGAAGGTTTCGGAAAAATAAATGGACGAGCTGTTTGGCAAGACAATATTATTGGATTTATAATTGGCAAATGCCAATCCTGTTTCCATATAAATATTACTAAAAGTGGATGGTTTTTCGGGTTTTATTTTCTTCCGAAGAGCTATGGGTAGTTTTGAAGCAAAAACACTTGCGGTATTTTTCATTCCTGCATTCAGATAGGCGTAATACAAATATTCTTGAGCTATTGGATCGGCCGGAACAAATTCAATTGCTTTTTGATAATTAACAATAGCCAAGCGGTAGTTTGCTTTTTCGGCATAGGCAATGCCCATTCGAAGACGTAAGTAATAGAAATCTTCGCCTAAACTGATGGATTCCTTTGCAATGGAAATCAGTCCATCCCAATCCTTTTCGACGTATTTGTTGTAGGTTAGCTCGTTGTATTTGATTTTCAAATCGCTCTCTTGCGCAATTAAAACCGAAATTGGCAGAAGCAAGATTCCCAGTAGATATAGATAGGCTTTGTTCATCGTATCGTTCTAAAAAATATTTCAGCTGCAAATCTAATTTTAAAATTGTAAAAATTCACAAGAATTCCATCAAAGCCTTCATTTTTGGGGCTACCGACAAATTAACTGTCTCACGACTATGGCGCTAAGAATAAAAACCGACTGGGTTTAGCCCAATACGGGACGTATCGAAAGAGCGGTTTGTCATTTTCTGTTTTTCTGATTTGCGGATTTGTTTCAATTTCATCGGGAAATAGCGAAAACCGGATTGTTGTAAAGAATTCAACGGTATAGCTTGACTCCCAAAAACAAAAAAGAGCGATGTCTGCCAACAACACTCTTTTTCAAACTAAAAATCAAAATTTACTAAAAAATCTACCTTTTACTAATTTCTTGAACTATGAGAAAATTCTTTCAATTACTTCGACAAAAATACAACCGAAAAGAGCGGGATTTTGTTAAGGGTATTTAATAAGCGTTAAAGAAAGTTAAAGCCCTATTTACAAGCCGTTTCGCGGCTATCTTTGCTCAAAAATACTCAAAATTGAACAAGAAAGTCATTTATTTAATCATAACACTTATGTCGTTTGCGCTTATAAGCTTGATGGTAATTCAGGTTTATTGGATCAAAAACGCCATCATGGTTAAACAGGCCATCTTTAATCGGGACGTGGATGCAGCAATCACCAATGCCATTTACGATTTGGAGCGAATAGACCGCGCCATGACTTATACTCAACAAAAAGAGTTGTTGGCACAGAACAAACTCTTGCTCAACAGATCAATCGATTCGCTTAACCAGTCGCTTATTTCCAGTTTATTGAATTTTAGTGTCAGCCCAAATATTTCCGAAATAAACAATAGCGGATTCAGTTCGCAACGAATTATCGAGAATCTTTTTTCTCAATCAAAAAAACTAAACAATTCGGTCGAAAACCGCCTCAGCATTGCTTTGGTTGATTCGCTTTTAAAACGACAGTTTCGTTCGGCCGATATCAATACAAAGTACGAGTTTGCTGTTTACAGCCCGGAAAGAAACAAGCTGGTATTGCAAAAAACAGGAAAATACCCAAAAGAAGTCCTTCAATCGGGGTTTAGATTTATCCTTTTTCCGAGCGATGTTTTTTCGCCACGCGATTTGTTGATGGTTTATTTCCCTTACGAACAACAGTTTTTAATCACGCGATTGTGGCTCTTGCTCGCCATATCGGCTTTTTTGATTTCCGCCATCATTTTTTCGTTTACCTATGTGGTGAGCACCGTTTTTCGCCAAAAAAAGGTTTCTGAAATCCGCAACGATTTCATCAACAATATGACGCACGAATTCAAGACGCCCATTTCGACCATTTCGCTTGCTTGCGAGGCATTGTCCGACAAAGACATCATAAAAACTCCCGGTGTTTACGATTCGTATATCAGAGTTATTTCTGAAGAAAATGGCCGATTGGCCGGCATGGCCGAAAAAATTCTGCAAAGTGCTCGTTTACAGAAAGGCGAAATAAGTCTTAAAATTGAAAACGTAAATATCCACGAGGCTTTAACCGATGCCATTTCTAAGATTAATTTGCAAATTGAAAAAAAAGGAGGTGTTATCTTTGAAGAGCTAAAAGCCAAACAAGCCGTTATTCAAGCCGATCGCGTCCATATTACCAACATTATTTTCAACCTGCTCGACAATGCGAATAAATACACGCCTTGGGCACCAATCATTCATATTTCTACCAAAAATATTGCCCAAGGAATTTTATTTTCAATACAAGATAACGGTATCGGCATTAGTAAATCGAACCAAAAAAAGGTTTTTGAAAAACTGTTTCGTGTTCCAACCGGCAATATTCACAATGTAAAAGGATTTGGTTTGGGGTTGAGCTACGTAAAAACGATTGTCGAAAAACACCAAGGAAAGATTACCCTGGAAAGCGAACTTAAAAAAGGAAGTCAATTCAGTATATATTTGCCATTTAATTCTACACTAAAAAATGCATACAATGGAAATTAAAGATATTAAAATTTTATTGGCCGAAGACGATAAAAATCTAGGAACGGTTTTAAAAGCCTACCTCGACGCCAAAAAATTCAAGACAACACTTCGCGTAAATGGAAAAGAAGCCCTTGATGAGTTTAAAATGGATCACTACGATTTTTTGATTTTAGACGTGATGATGCCCATCAAAGACGGCTTTACTTTGGCGCGCGAAGTTCGAGAACTAGATAAAGAAGTGCCAATTTTATTTCTAACAGCAAAATCGCTTCCCGAAGATAAAATGGAAGGTTTTAAACTCGGCGCCGACGATTACCTGAGCAAACCTTTCAGCATGGAAGAACTTTTGGCCAGAATAGAGGCCATTTTGCGGAGAACCCAAATGCACAAATCCAATGCAAACAAAGAAATTTTCACAATTGGAAAATTTTCATTCGATGTAACTCGCCATATTCTGTCGGCCGAAGGCGAAAGTCATAAACTCACTTCAAAAGAAGCAGAGTTGTTGAAGATGCTTTGTCACCGCAAAAACGAAACACTCGATAGAAGTGAAGCTTTGAAACATATCTGGCACGACGACAGTTATTTCAACGCCCGGAGTATGGATGTGTATGTGACTAAATTGCGTAAATACCTGAAAGACGATCCAACTATCGAAATTTTAAATGTGCATGGCGTTGGCTTTAAGCTGATTACAGAATAGAAAACTCAAACAAAAGAGTTGAGGAAAAAGTAAAGCGACAAGATCGAAGCTGCCGAAATAAAAAACAGAATAGTTGTTCTGATTTGTTTTCAACAAGCCCGAACCGACATACAATTATTCATTTTCCTGAATCAGGCTCGCGTAAAAGCTTAGCAGTTTATTGGAGATTTCTTGCTGATCAAAAGTGTTGTAAACAAAAGTGGAAGCGGCATTTCCAATTTGCTTAACCCGGTTTGGTTTATTGATTAATTCGTTTATTCGGGCAATAAATTCTTCTTTGGTATCGGCAACCAAAACTTCCAGGTTGTTTTTTGCGCTGTTTCCTTCCAAGCCCAAGGAAGTGGATATAACCGCTTTTCCCAACGCCATGGCTTCGATGATTTTGATTCGCATTCCGCTTCCCGAAAACAAAGGAACAATCATTATCTTATGCGAAAGCATAAATTCTTGCGCATCTGCAATTTCGCCCAAAAAATGAAGATTGGGCAATTTCAAATTCTGCATGTCTTTTGAAGCATTTCGCCCTGCAAGATAAAAACGAAGGTCGGGATGTTGCTGGTGAATCGCCGGCCACACTTGCTCAAAAAACCACAGCAATCCTTCCTGATTTGGCAGCCAGTCTAAAGCCCCGATATGAAATAAATCGAATGCGATTTCCTTGTCTTCTGTTTTCTTAAAATCGCGATTTATTCCGGCCGGAACAATTTGCGTTTTCAGTGTGGGATTTTGCCGATCAAACCATTGAGCATCTTTTGAACTGATTGGAAGAACGGCATCGTATTTTGTCAAACACTCCTTTTCGAATTTTTCCAAACGCATGGAAAGCGTCTTTAAATACCATTTTTTGATTCCTCGGCTACGCTCAGCCGCTCGATTCCATATTTCAAACTCTAGGTTATGAGCCCTATAAACGATTTTAGCTTTGCTGTGTGCGCGAATTGCCGGAATATACATGCCCAAATACAATCCTTCAAGTTGCACAATATCAAAGTTTTGAGCTTTTAAAACAGCCATTAATTCGATTTGAAAAGCCGAACTATGAAATCGCTCTACGGCATAAGCCGCTTGTGAGAAAAAGAAGTTTTTCAAAATTCCCCAAAACCGAATCTTTGCCAAAACATCGACTGTTTTTAGATTTATCGATTTTAGTATGTGCGGAGGAACTTCGTTTAGCGGAAAATAATGTTTTGCCGTATTCATGGCCAAAACCGTTATTTCGTTGTCTTTTTCGGCCAGCGACAAACTCAGATTTAGTGTAGCAATGGATCCGCCATCAATGGCCGGATAGGGAATTTTATTGCTCAGAACTAAGATGCGCATAGCGAGTGGTTTTGATTAAAAAAGCACTCTTTTTCCTTGCAAATAAACGGCTTCAATAGTGCGTTCATCGCCAAGCATCATCAGTACAAACAAGATTTCTTCGATCGAATTTGCTTCGCTCAAACGCGCTTTCATTAAATCGGTTGCCATTGGATCCAAAACCAGAAAATCGGCTTCTTTTCCTATTTCGAAATTGCCAATAAACGCCTCTTGATTCAGTGCTTTGGCTCCACCAAGTGTAAGAAGATAAAAAGCGTATTTTGCTGTAAATTCCATTTTTTGCAGCGCTGCCACTTTGTAAGCATCCGCCGCAATTTTGAACATCGAAAAGCTGGTTCCTGCGCCCACATCGCTTCCCAAAGCCAATGGAATGGCATAGTCTCTGCATTTTTGCAGATTAAACAAACCGGAACCTAAAAACAAGTTCGACGAAGGACAATGTACAATCGACGTTTGTGTTTCGGCCAAACGCTGCCATTCTTCTTCTTCCAAATAAATAGCGTGAGCCATCAAGCTTCCTTTTCCTAAAAAGCCATAATTATCGTACACATCAAGGTAGCTTTTGGCACTTGGGAAAAGTTTTTTTACGGCTTCAACCTCTTCTCTATTTTCTGAAACATGCGTTTGAACAGCCGTATTTGGGTATTTTTTTTTGAAATTGCTGAGCGCCTCCAGTTGTTTTTCGGAACTGGTAATGGCAAAACGAGGTGTTAGGATATAATTGGTTCTGAATTTTTCGTCTATCGCCAAGAGGAGCTGCTCGTTTTCCGAATAGCTTTGTTCTGTTTTGTCGCAGAGCGATGGCGGAGCGTTTCGGTCCATAGAGGTTTTCCCGCTCAACAAACGCATGTTTAGCGCATTCGCTTCTTCAAACAAGATGGAGGTAGCTTGCAAATGGCGACTCGGAAATACGGCGGCGGTGGTGGTTCCGTTTTTCAACAATTGATGCAGAAAAAAGCGAATGTTTTGGCACGCAAAATCTTTGTCTTCGAATTTTGTTTCCAACGGGAAAACATACATTTCGAGCCATTCGAGCAATCGTTTTCCGTAGGAAGCAATCGCATTGGTTTGCACAGCATGAACATGGCCATCGATAAATCCGGGAAGGATGAGCCTGTCGGTATATTTTTTTATTAGAACGCCGCTTTTTAACCTTGGAAGGATTTCTTTTGCTGTTCCAATCTTATTTATTTTGCCATTTTCGATATACAAAACGCCGTTTGGAATGAAAATCATTTCGTCTTCCGACAAAAAATGAAGAATATTTCCTTGTACTGCAAGAGTTTCTTTTCTGATCATTGTTTTTATCAGCTTAATACGAGTAAAAATACAATAAATCCATTCGTATTGTTTTTCTAAACTTCAGATTTTTTAGGAGCTACTTCGTTTTTGCGATTGGCTTTTTTGCTTTTATAAAAATTCTTTTCAGCAATATACAAGACTTTACTCACAGTGGCATACGCCTTTCCGCTTCTATCCACATAATTCACATCAAGCGTTAAATCCATTTCCTGCTTTTCGGCCACTTCTGTTTTTATCTGTTCTATCAATTCGTCGGACACAATAAACTGAGCATAAAGCGTTTGGTTTCCCGGCCTGATAAACCGAATGGAAGCCGATTTGTCCCACACCACATATTCTTTTCCCAACAGCTCGATCAACTGAATCATATAAATGGGATCGGCGGCGGCATACATACTTCCGCCAAAGATGGTTCCCACATAATTTCTTGTTCGCCAATTCAAGCTTAGTCGTATTTGTACTTCTTTAAAATCGCTCGAAAGAAAAATTGCCCGGGCTCCTGTTCCGCGGTAGGCCGGAAAAAAGTTCAATAAATTACGCTTAAAACACGCCTTGAAATTTTCCGAATTGGTAGTAGGAAGTCGTTTTTTTGTCATGTTTGGTTTTTTTATAGAAATGCTTGCGACAAAGGTCTAAAATTTGTCGAGAATTTTCGCCTTCGGTTGGATATTGTGGAAAAAATCTGTGACTACTTTCTTAAAGCAGCTTTTTTTCATAAAAATTTATTTCTTTCGCAAAAATTTCAACGTACTGATTAATAAATATTAAAACGTGTATTCCCGTTTATAAACGAATACAAACGTTTAATAACCGAATCTTGTGTAGCGGTCGTTTTACTTTTGCATCAACAGGAATTCAAACGGGATTCCGCCGAAGGCATCTCGTTGGGTTATCATCAGAAAAAAAATTAAACATCATGAAAAATTTAAGAAATCAAGTTCAATTGATTGGCCATTTGGGCGCCGATCCAGAAGTTAAAACCCTCAACTCCGACAGCAAAGTAGCGCGTTTTTCGTTAGCTACATCAGACAATTACACCGACAAAGACGGCAAAAAAGTAAGCGATACCCAATGGCACAAAATATTGGCATGGAATGGCAACGCAACGGTAGCCGAAAAATATTTGAAAAAAGGCATGGAAGTGATGGTAGCCGGAAAACTGGTTTACGGACAGTACGAAGACAAAGACGGCGTAAAGCGCTACACAACCGAAATTGTGGTACACGACCTGCTTATCCTGAGTAAAAAAGAAAACTAGGCAAATACCGAATAATTGAATGCCGATTTTAGAAATGGAATCGGCATTTTTTGTTTCTGTTGGGCTGATAGCAATAGAAGAAGGACTTAAAATAGCTCTCCGAAATGCAGCCAATGCCATTGGTAATTTGAAAGATTCAACGCCACTGCGTGATTTTTTTCAAAGAATAAATTTCAGAAAAGGTAGAGTTTCTGCAATAAGTGCCACTGCACGAAAACT
>DYSK01000075.1 GCA_020718315.1 Draconibacterium orientale | reverse complement strand
CCTTCGGTCATCGACATCAGTTTGTTGGATTTTACAGATTTATCATCCGGAGTGCACGTAAATCTGCACAACGAAACGACTGATTATTATGTTTTCTGGTCAAAAACCTTGGGAACTGTGGGTAGTTCGGGCGGTTCCGGCGACGACAGAGCGCGATACATTCAACCCGGTCAAGGCTTTTGGGTGCAATCGCATGTAAATGGACATACGTTTAATTTTACAAACGAAATGCGCACACATGCTCACCAAAGCAATTTTTCAAAATCGGCAGCGTTTGCAGAGGAAGAAAAAACCGAAGTTTTAAAATTAAGTTTTACGGCTTTTGGGATTTCAGACCCGACCTATATCGCTTATAGAAGCGGAGGGACATTGAACTACGATTGGGATTACGACTTACACAAAATGTTCAGTTCTCATCCGGAGGTACCTCATATTTTTAGTTTGGCAACAGCAGATTTAACAGAAAAAATGGCCGTTAATGCAATCGAACAGCCTTTGGATGAGACCGTAATTCCAATTGGGATTCGATTGGGAACAAGCGGAAATTATACGCTGAAAGTGGATGGAATCAATGACTTTGCGGAAATGCCATGGGTTTTTCTTAAAGACAAATTGAACGGAAACCTATACGACTTAAGGCAACAATCGATAATTGAATTTGTTCACACCAAAACAAATGCCGATTACCGATTTGATTTAATTTTTGGATTAAGAACAGATATTAACAATCCGAATGGGATAACTCCTTTGGCCGAAGTTTATAGTTTTGCGAATCGGCTTTATATTCGCTTGGGCGAAAATCAAAAAGCGCAAGAGGTGGTGGTAAAGAATTTATTGGGTCAGACTATTTTATCAGGCGTTAATACAGCGCTTTTTAGAAATGGGATGGAATTGAATGTTCCCAATGCATTTTACATTGTAGAACTTCAGCTCGAAAATGAGCGATTTACTAAAAAAGTATTTATTCAAAATTAACGCAAACATTGAAGAAAAAAATACACATATTTCTTATCAAAAGCAGCTTTAGTTTCAGCTTTATGGTTTGGAGCTTTATCGCTTATGCACAACCCACTCCTGGCGATTTGTACGGACCACCCGATTTGCCTACAGATACTGCCGGAGATACGCCCATGGGTGGTTCGGCGCCTTTGGACGACGGACTTTATTTTTTTCTTGCCTTTGTTTTGATGTATTTAGCTATTAAATACCAAAAACGTATTTTCGAATTATTTTCAAATCGATAGGCTTTTTTGTTCGCTTCGCTTTTTAATTATTCCGCTTTATGGTTTGTACGCTTGCAAATCGAAGCGAAAGATTTTAGAACAAAAAAGAGCTGATTATCAAGGTTTGGGCTAAAGCCCGATGACGGATTGCTTTCTATTACCGCCGGCTAAAACCGGCGACAATAGCTGCTCGCTTTCCGCCGTCTTATCTGACGGATTTTTTTCAATTTCCATCGGTTTTAGCCGACAGAAAAGCCGAAACCGTTTCTATTTCCGCACTTTCTTGATAAACTCTTCCACTTCGGGCACACCTCCTTGATAAATCAAATAACCATTGTAAGGTTCTCTCAGGGTAATTTCGTCGTTGATTGGTGTCAACATCAATCTTTTCACTTCTTCCCGATCGTCGGTTTGTCCAAGCACCCAACCCAGTTTAATATACGCCACTTCGGGCAACATATTTCCGGCCGGAATAATTCCTTTCGCCATCATATCTCTTCCTGTATCGTAAACAAACATGTGTACATAACCCCAAAGTGTTTGAAGTGTCATAAACATGTGAACACCTTTGGCATAAGCTCGTTCGATAGCCGGATACAATTCCTTATTCACATGACCTAAACCGGTTCCAACAATAATAATTCCTTTGTAACCCGCATCAATCATCGCATCCAAAATATCTGGTTTCATAGCCGGATAATAATACAACATCGTTACTTTGTCGCTGAAAAAAGGCAATATTTTTACGTTCTTGTCTTTTCTGCGGTGATTGTACTCTTTTTTAATATGATGGATTTCGCCTCTTCTCACCATCGCCAAAGGCGTATCGCCAATTGTGCGGAATGTAGAGCGGTAAGAAGAATGCATTTTCCGAACTCTTGTTCCTTTGTGCAACAATCCATAATCATCAGAAGTTGGACCAAACATGCACACCATTACTTCGGCGATGTCGCTATGACCGGCTGTGTACATGGCGTGCATTAAATTCAAAGCTGCATCGGAGCTGGGCCTGTCAGAAGAGCGCTGCGAACCAACCAACACAATTGGAACGGGCGAATTTTGAACCATAAAAGTCAACGCAGCTCCGGTATGATGCAAAGTATCTGTTCCATGACCAATCACAATCCCATCGACCCCTTTCTCAATTTCGCGACCAATTGCTTTTGCCAAAGCAATGTATTGATTTGGCCCCATATTTTCTGAAAATACGGCAAATATTTTTTCTGTCTCCAGATTGCAGATATCGGCCAATTCGGGAACAGCTCCATACAATTCGCCGGGAGAAAAAGCAGGAATTACAGCTCCTGTACGATAATCCAAACGCGATGCTATCGTTCCTCCGGTTCCAATCAATTTTACAGATGGCAATCCGGCTGTTATTGGAAATTTTTTTTCAGGGATTTTATAATTGGCTTTTTTATAGCCCGTTTCTTCTATGCTCAATATGGTCTGAATATCGATGCCAATGTTGTAGCCTGTAACAATCTTCATTACGATGTGCTGATCGTCGTCGTTTTCGGATCTCGGCAAAATAGTTCCTACAAATTTCCCTCGAGTGGTTTCTACATTTGCTTGTCCCCAAACTCTCACCTGAAATTTTTTCAAAACTTCGAGCGATTCCCCTTTGTAGCCTTGAAATATATCGTCTGTCATTTTCTTTGTTTAATTTTTTAAATAGCTGATACCTATTTTGCAATACATTTTTTTATTGAAAAGAAGCATCACAAACTTTTCGTACCTCTTGATGCAAATCGGTAAGCGTCATATTTCCGATGGCCAATTTCCGAAGCTCACCCATTATCCAATTTTCTGCATTCGCCGGATTTTGCTTCTTTCCCAATTGTTTAAATTTTTCGCTCAGAAAATAAACCTGCTCCAAAAGCTGCGATCGCTTTACTTTTTTGAATTTAATGCTTGTCAGTACCGAATCAAACTGCATTTTAGGATGTTCTATCAGGAGTTTAAGCATTTCGTCCGCCAACTTAAAGTCCAACTTGGAATCTTGCAGGTATTTAAACAGTCCATAAATGATTTTATATTCAAAATTGGAAGCTCTTTTAGCATGACCTTCAATAAATTTCAATCGGTGTCCTAGAAAATTGCCCATCAACTTCGGATCGATTTTTAATTTTTCGTTGATTTCCAAAATGAGCGGAAAAAGATTGTTTGTAAACAAAAAATGATAGGTGTCTTCCGAAACTCCCCATTCTTTTAGTCGATTGTAGCGTTCGATAATATCTGTGGGCAAATCGGCCCAAAGGCTTTCGATATATTTATTTGCCAATGGAATTGGAGCGGAATCGGTATCGGGATACATCCGATCGGCACCCGGCAAAACGCGCTCAAAGATTGTACTGCCTTCTTCGAACGATTTTCTTGTTTCGGGCGGAACGCCGTCAAAAGCCATCAAACAACGCTCTTCAATTGTTTCCAGAGCGGTTTTTATATCGTCCGAATTTCCCCAAAAAACCAATAGTGCATCTTCTCCGTTGGCTTTCAAAATTTTTCTAATTTTTTCGAAATCGATTTCCGAAATACCGGATTCCAGACATTCCGAATGCGTCATATTGGGTTTTTCGATACAAGCAATCACTTTCAGGCGATCTGAAATTTCGTGTGCAAACACTTGTCCTTCTTGGGTAAAATGCGATAAGATGCCAGCGAATTTGGGTAAGTTGACTGCCCAAATCTGATCATTGTGTTCGTTGGCAAAATCGATCTCTTTTGTAGGCGTTTGAAAAAGGTAATAATGAATTTCTATCGCATTCATTTTCCAGTCTGCTTTGGAAATTCGCGCATTCAATTCCTTCCGTATCGCCAACAAAGCCCATTGCCGAAAAGCTTCGCGATGCGTAAGCTCAGGAATCCATCGCGTATGTGCAACGCCTTTTATTTCAACCCGAGTTCCGCCTTTGCAACTCACATTCACATCTTCGCGACCAGCGCCCATTCCTGTTCTCACCAAACCGGTGCTTCTGTTTAAGAAACGAATGTAGTCGCAAGCTTCTTTCACCTCATCGGGATTCTCCATATCGGGATAAGTAACCGTTTCGATAAGCGGCATTCCCAGTCGGTCGGTTTTGTATATTCGTCGGTGGCCGATATCCGAAATTTCGCGGCAGCTATCTTCTTCAATGCTTAATTGGATAAGCCGCACTTTCTTTTTTTTCAATGGAATTTCGCCTTCTACACCCAAAATGGCCGTGCGTTGAAATCCTGTTGGAATACTTCCGTCTAAATATTGTTTTCGAGTGATGTGCACTTCGCCAACGATGTTCAATCGCGATAGCAAAGAAATTTTCAATGCAATTTCCAAGGCTTCCCGGTTGATTGGAAATGGAGGCGTATCATCTACGTCGTAGGTACAAGCAGTTTCGTTTTTGATACGATAAACAATTTCTTTTCGCGTTTTGAATTCCATCAAAGCCGTTCCATCGTATTCGCCCAATTCGCTCAGCGTTGGACGCATGTGGCGAATCAATTCGGCATCATATTCATGGTGTTTTTGAAAGATACCGGCCGGACAACGACAAAATAATTTTTCTTTGGTTAGCAATTGTTGATGGACTTCCAGCCCCGACATAAATCCAATTCGGTTGTAATCTTTTTGAGTGGCATTTTTGCGATCAACATAACCAATCGCATTTCGTGTGCTAAGATAATTCTTGAGCGGATCGATTTTCTTCATTGGGTAGCTCATTTGTTAGAACATTGCCTTAGAAAGCATTGTTTTCAGATTAATTAGCTTGTGTTTACAATGCTCAAATATAATAAATTTTATTTGGTTTTTGGTTGAAGTAAATCGCGAAATTTTTACGGATACAGGATTAAATACAGGCAAGCCACCAAATCGAAATTTTATCGCCAAGTGCGGAAAATAAATCTTTCCGCCACAAACCGTCTAGAAATATTTTCGGTGATCAAAAGCTCAATTGCAAATGATTTTTCCTATTTTTGACCAAAGTCAAAACTTATGTTCGCTATCATCGACGTTGAAACAACAGGCATAAATCCAAAAACCGATCGGCTCACCGAAATTGCCATTGTGGTGTTTGATGGCGAAAAGATTGTGAAAGAATTTTCGAGTTTAATCAATCCTGAACAAAAGATTTCCTACCGCATCACACAAATCACCGGAATCAACAACCAAATGGTGGCTTCTGCTCCAAAATTTTATGAGATTGCAAAAGAGATTGTAGAACTCACTGAAAATTGCACATTTGTTGGGCACAATGTGGCTTTCGATTATCGGTTTATCCGTGCCGAATTCGAAAATTTCGGCTACAATTACGAGCGAAAAACATTGGATACTATCAAATTGGCTCGGAAATTTATTCCCGGATTGCGAAGTTACAGTCTGGGAAATTTATGTGCTGATATAGGCATCGAAATTAAAAACAGACACCGTGCTTTGGGCGACGCGCTTGCTACTGCCGAACTTTTCAAACGCATCTACCAGTTTGAACCAAATCTTGAAAGTGTTTCACTTGCCGGACTGCATTCGAATCTAAAGAAAGAAAAAATAGATACACTTCCACAAAAAACTGGCGTTTACTATTTCTATAACGACCTTGGCGAGCTAATTTATGTTGGAAAAAGCACCAATATCCACAGCCGAATCATTTCGCATCTGAACAATACGACCACAAAAAAAGCCTTGGAAATGAAAAACCGAATTGCCGATGTGGATTATGAATTGTGCGGAAGCGAATTGGTTGCTTTGCTGTTAGAATCGGACGAAATCAAAAAAAACCTTCCATTGTACAACCGCGCCCAGCGAAGAAGTTTACATTCATGGGGACTATATACCTATCAAGATTCGAATGCGTATTTATGTTTGGCAATCGAAAAAGCAAGCAGTTCAGACAAAAGCCCTTTAAGCTTGTATTCTTCAAAAACACAAGGTCAAGAACATTTGGCTGAGCTCACTCAAAACTACCAACTTTGTCAAAAGCTAAACGGTTTGTATTCCAGTTCGGGAGCCTGTTTTCACTACGGAATTCATCAATGCAAAGGAGCATGCATAGGTTTGGAACCAGCCATAAGTTACAATGAAAGAGTCTTAGGGCTGATAGATTATTTTTCGTATCCTGAAAAAAATTTACTCCTGATAGATGCCGGACGACATGCTGAAGAAAAATCAATTGTTTTGATAGAAAACGGTCATTACAAAGGTTTTGGATTTGTCGATTTAGCAGTATTGAACGACGATTTGGAAACCATCAAATCGGGCATCAATCATTACATGAACACCAAAGATACCCAGAGTATTATTCGTTCTTTTCTGAAAAGCAATAAAGTAGAACAAATTATTCCATTTTAATACGATGAAAAAACACATTTTCCGCTTTCTCCTTCTAATGAATATTTTCCTCCTCTCTTCGGCTGTAGTGGGAAGAAACCCACAAATAGAGCTACAAACCGAATTTGGAACAATAAGAATAGTGCTCTTTGCTGACAAAGCACCCAAAACAGTTGCTAATTTTCTGCGATACATCGAAGAAAATCGATTGGAAGGCGCCAGCTTTTACCGCGTTGTGAGAGCCGACAATCAGCAAAACAACCCGGTGAAAATTGATGTTATTCAAGGCGGATTGTTTGAAGACAATCATCCAAAAATGCTTGCAGCCATTGAGCATGAGCACACACTAAAAACAGGAATAAAACATTTGGATGGAACAATTTCGATGGCGAGAAATGAGCCAGGCACGGCCACGTCGGAGTTTTTTATTTGTATAGGCGATCAGCCTTCCCTCGATTTTGGCGGAAAAAGAAATGGCGATGGCGTCGGATTTTCCGCTTTTGGAAAAGTGATACGTGGAATGGATGCGGTGAGAAAAATTCACCAAGCTCGCGCCGACGATCAATACCTGAATCCACGTATTAAAATAAAATTTTGGAGAAAAAATTAAAAAACCCGCCATTTTGGTAGCAGGTTTTTGTGGAAATATAAATTACTTAAAGCGAAATCTTAGGTTTGAATACATTCGATTTCATCAGAATATCAACATATTGTGCACGTTTGTAAGCGTAAGGATCGTCTATTTTTTCGCGTGAGAGAAGTCCACGAAATTCATCAACAGTATGATAATCCTTTTTATTCATCCATGCTTCTACATCTTCCAGCATTCTACCTATATGCGGAATCCCATGTTTATAAAGTGTCGTAACAATTTGAACAACATCAGCGCCAGCCAAAAGCATTTTAATGACGTCTTCGCCTTCCATAATTCCGGTATTGGCAGCCAAACTCATTTCCACCTGACCGGCCAGCAAACCAACATAGCGCAATGGCAATCGGTTTTCGTCGGAAGTGGAAAAATTATACGGAAATTGCATTTTCACCTGATCGATGTCGATATCCGGTTGAAACAATTTGTTGAACATCACCACCGCATCTACGCCTGTTCCTTCAATCATGTTTACCATTCTTAAAGTATTGGTATAAAACGGACTAATTTTTACGGCAACCGGAATTTTTAAAGCCGCTTTTACATCATGCATTATATTCAATTGCTCTTCCAATACGTCGTGACCACTTAATCCAAAAGGTTTTGGAGTAGAAAAGAAATTGAGTTCAATTCCATCGACACCCGTTTTTTCAATTTCTTTCGCATAATCAAGCCAAGTGTATTTATACACGCAATTTAAGCTAGCAAAAACAGGAATTTTTACTGCATTTTTGGCTTTTCGGAGGTTTTCCAAAAATTCGTGAGGTCCCACTTCTCCCATTCCGGGAAACAAAGAAATCATTTCAGAATTACGGTCGTTATATGCAGTGAGCTCTTCGTCTGTTTCAAAATTTTCCATTTGAATTTGCTCCTCAAACAAAGATTTATAAACGATGGCTCCAGCTCCGGCCGCTTCCATTTTTTTTAAGTTCTCAATATCCGTAACCAGATTGCTAGCCCCCACTACAATTGGGTTCTTGAGCTCAATGCTCATATAAGTTGTTCTTAAATCAGCCATAAAAATATTTTTATCGGTTTGTAAAATAGATTGATTCAAAGATACAAAAAATCCAAAGCGATAAAATAATTAGGCATTTAATGTCCTAATTATTTTATTGTCACAAGGATAAAGATGCATCGAACGAAAAAAATCAATCACAGCGCAAACGATTGAATAAAAAAAATTAATTCATAACCTTTCTAAATTAATAATTTTTAGACAGCTGCGCAGCATTTTAGCTATGCAAACGGATTAAAATTTGTACTTTTGTGCTCATTTTTTAGAAGAAATAAGAACTAAAATAAGCATACAATTTAAATTTATTTTAAAATGGAAAATAAGAAAAAATTTATCACTTGCGACGGAAACTATGCTGCGGCTCATATCGCCTATATGTTTAGTGAAGTTGCTGCAATTTACCCGATTACGCCCTCTTCTACCATGGCCGAATATGTTGATGAATGGGCAGCAAATGGCCGAAAGAATATTTTTGGCGAAACAGTTCAGGTTTCAGAATTACAATCGGAAGGTGGTGCTTCAGGAGCCGTTCACGGCTCATTGCAAGCAGGAGCATTGACCAGCACATTTACAGCTTCTCAAGGATTGCTCTTAATGATTCCAAACATGTATAAAATATCCGGCGAACTCTTACCAGGAGTATTTCACGTAAGCGCGCGCAGTTTAGCAGCGCAAGCACTTTCAATTTTTGGTGATCATTCCGATGTGATGTCGGCTCGCCAAACCGGATTTGCATTTTTGGCTACCGGTGGTGTTCAGGAAGTGATGGATTTGGCCGGTGTGGCTCACTTGGCTGCTATTAAAACACGCATACCATTTGTACATTTCTTCGATGGTTTTAGAACCTCTCACGAAATCCAAAAAATAGAATATTTTTCCAACGATGATTTGGCTCCTTTAATCGATCAAGAGGCATTAAAGAAATTTAGAGATTCCGCTTTGAATCCAGAAAATCCGGTAACCCGTGGTACTGCTCAAAATCCGGATATTTATTTCCAGGCTCGTGAAGCTGCAAATAGATTTTACGATGCTGTTCCGGATGTTGTGGAAGAATATATGCAAGAAATCACCAAAAAAACCGGTCGCGAATATCATCCATTTACCTATTATGGCGCCGCCGATGCAACCGACATCTTAGTTGCCATGGGTTCGGTAACCGAAACGATCAAAGAAGTGATCGATTATAAAATGGCTCAAGGCGAAAAAATTGGATTGATTTCTGTACATTTGTATCGCCCTTTCTCTACCAAATATTTCTTAAAAGTATTGCCAAAAACAGTAAAACGCATTGCCGTTTTAGATCGCACCAAAGAGCCTGGCGCAAATGGCGAGCCTTTGTATTTAGATATCCGTGATTTGTTCTACGGTAAAGAAAATGCTCCGGTAATCGTTGGCGGTCGTTATGGTTTGTCGTCGAAAGATACCACTCCATCGCAAATCATCAGCGTTTATGAAAATCTTGCAATGCCCGAGCCAAAAAATCGTTTTACAATAGGTATTGTTGATGATGTTACATTCCTCTCTCTACCAAAGAAGGAAGAAATCAGCGTTGTTCCAAAAGGAACTTTCGAAGCTAAATTTTATGGTTTAGGAGCTGATGGAACAGTTGGTGCAAACAAAAATTCCATCAAAATTATTGGAGATTCTACTGATAAATATGCACAAGCGTATTTTGCCTACGATTCGAAGAAATCGGGTGGAATCACTATTTCGCATTTACGCTTTGGCGACAACCCCATTCGTTCTACTTATTTGGTTGGAACACCCGATTTTGTTGCTTGTCACGTTCCTTCCTATCTTACAAAGTACGATATGCTCAAAGGAATCAAGCAAAATGGAGTTTTCTTGTTGAACAGCAGTTGGGATGTTGAAACTACCAAATCAAATCTACCTGCAAAAATCAAAAAAATTCTTGCCGAGAAAAACATCAGCATGTATATCATCGATGCTACAAGTATTGCCGTTGAAATTGGCTTGGGAAATCGTACCAACACCATTATGCAATCAGCATTCTTCAAAGTAGCCGAAGTTGTTCCATTTGCTCTAGCTGTTGAAAAGATGAAAGCGTTCATCGTAAAATCGTACGGCATGAAAGGCGAAGAAATTATCAATATGAATTTTGCTGCTGTTGATCGCGGTGGTGCTGTTACAAAAATTGAGATTCCCAAAGAGTGGGCATCGATAGATGTTGTAGCTGAAAAAGCGAAAGAAGATGCTTCTATTCCAGATTTCATTAAAAACTTTGTAAATACAGTAAATGCACAAGATGGTGACACTTTGCCGGTGAGTGCATTTTACGGTCGTGAAGAAGGAACTTTGCCAGCCGGAACAGCTGCTTACGAAAAACGGGGCATTGCTGTAGAAATTCCCGAATGGCAAATGGAAAGTTGTATTCAATGTAATCAATGTTCGTATGTTTGTCCTCACGCTGCTATTCGTCCTTTCTTATTGGACGAAAAAGAATTGGCAGGAGCGCCCGCTGGCACTGAAACCAAAAAAGCAGTTGGAAAACAATTGGAAGGATTGCAATTCCGTATTCAGGTATCAGCATTGGATTGTACAGGTTGCGGAAACTGCGAGGAAGTTTGTCCTTCAAAAGAAAAATCGCTCATTATGAAGCCGCTTGAATCCCAAATGGCAGAAGCCGAACGTTGGGATTATATGGCGAAAAATGTTACTTATAAAGATCATTTGGTTGATAAAACCAAATCGGTGAAGAATTCTCAGTTTGCTCA
>DYSK01000074.1 GCA_020718315.1 Draconibacterium orientale | reverse complement strand
AATTTTACATGTTACAGCGCATTTTAATTTTGTGGGAACCATATGGGAAACATTCTAGTTTTCTTTATTTTACAGGTGTTTCAGAAGGTTAAATGCAAAAACCACTTCAAAATATATTTCTGAAATATTTCTGAAAGAGTATATAAACCGCGCTTTTCAAGCTTTGAAGTCCAATTTTCTTGTTGATATCTTGATAATTCTTTACAATAATATTCGCTGGCAGCCTTAGCATAACCATTTTGGATCAATAAATCATTCAGATATGTTCCATCCGGAAGGACAACATAAGCAAGCTGACGACCCCAGAAATTCATCTCATTGCCTGGTTCTGTGTAAAGTGTAACAATTGTTCCGACCGGACAGAGTTGAAGCACAAATTCCATTTGCTTGATTGCCCATAAAAAGAAGCATCCCCCCTGCTATTCTGGTTAACAGGAGATCTGTTTCTTGCCTATTAGATAAAATGGCTATGTATGTCATTGTATGTCAGTGCACTAATAGTTGATCTTGAATAAACATACCTATATTTTTGTTGATAGTAAAGTCTTGATTTTTAGCACTCAATACTCGAGTTTGTGTGAAAAAGAAAGAGGCAGAAATCAATAAATTTATTAACCTAATTTTTAATACAATGGCAAGACAAAAAGGGATCGTCAAATACGTGGGAACGACAGTCCGTCTATAAACTTCCGCTAAAATTTGGTTTTGCAAATAATTGATGCCTAAAATTAGCAAATATTTTTATTCTAAGCCATTTTAGTTTTTGAGTTATTGTTTTAGCAATCCATATTATCTGGTGCCAAAAAGCTTCTAATAAGCCTAAAAAAGCTCGTTTCAACATAAAAACAAAATGGAAATACTTCCTTAATGCTTCTATTCCAATGATATTAAGGTTTGCCGTCTATAAGCTCAAAATACTTCGCTATTTCAACGGTTTTGCGAAATACGTGCTTGATGGCTTTGGGATTGTCGCGGCGGAAATTGGAGATGGTGTTATGATCGGGCGAAAGTCCTTTTAAAAGCCAAATCACTTCAATATTTCTGTATGTTTCTTTCTCCAACTCTCTTGAAGAGCGAACTCTATTGAGGTACCCGTAAATATAAAGTTTAAGCAAGTCTTTTGGGTGGTATACCGGACGACCGTTCTCGCCAGAGTCAACACTAAATCCCATTTTCTAAACATCCAGACTGTCTACAAATAAATCAATAATTCTGACTTCATGGTCTTGATCAATGGCTTGATCCATTGTAAGAGGGAATATAGCGGTTTGGGTTCTGTCTTTTCCAATGATATATTTCATACTACTAAAGTAGTAAACATGCTATAAATATACTAATTATCAGCAAATTAGACTACTAATATTTTATATTTTTTCAAGATTATTGAATTTATTTTTTGGGGTTTTTAGACAGTCTGACGGGTTCGGCAAATTATTAATTGTACTTTATGTTTTAATGCCCATACATTTTATGGCATTTTCCGTTTTTCGGATTTTTGTCAGCATTGGCAACATTTTTGATTGGCAGCTTGTTTTTAATCACTGTGATTGGTGCGCCAATTGGTTTAGGGCTTATTCAATTGTCGAAATTCTTACTAGCTCCGTTTTCGAGCGAAATGATTGATCAAAAGGATTTGAAAAAAGATCAAAATCAATTGTGGCAATCATTTAGTTTTATTGTCAAAATCATCTATTTCCACATTGGACTCTTATTGATAATTGTCACCATTTTTCAGATTGCTGGATTGTTCATTACATTGGTTTGGATTCCGGTGGCATTGGTATCGGTAAAAAGCTTGAGCACCTTTATGAATCCTGTGGATAAAGTTTGTGTTGACAAAGCCGTTGCCGATGAATTAGCAGCGAGAAAAGCGAAAGCAAAAGTTGATAAAGCGTTTAGTTAAGGAAATCTAAAAATTATATAGAACCAAATCTTAAAGAGAAAAGGAGCTGTTTTTGTTTCAGCTCCTTTTTGTTTTATTCACCAAAAACGAATTAGATTTTTGGGGCTTGATAGGGTTTTCGTGGTAACTGCTCATCGCGCATGGCAGCATGATAAACAAAAGCTGCAACAATAAGTGCGTTTTGTTTTAGATCCGGCATAATAAGTCGTTCATAGGTATCCATATTGGTATGATAACCTCGGCTGTATTCAATTTTGTCTTGAATAAATTGAAAAGCTGGAAGTCCCAAAGCATCGAAAGAAACATGATCTGTACTGCCCGTATTGCCAATAGCAATCGTAGAACAATCCATATCCACAAAAGGAATCATCCATTGTTCAAAAATAGGACGAATCATCTCATTTCCTTGAAGATAAATTCCGCGAAATTTTCCTGTTCCATTATCCATATTAAAATAAACCGTAAACTGATTGAAACCCGGTTTTAGGTCGTTGGTTTTTGCATCACGAAGATATTTTTCCACATAGCCTCTCGAACCATGAAGTCCTTGTTCTTCACCGCCCCAAAGTGCAATTCGAATAGTCCTTCTTGGTTGAACGCCAAGTTCTTTTATGATGCGGAGTGCTTCCATCATCACAATTGCTCCCGAAGCATTATCGGCCGCACCTGTTCCGCCATGCCAAGAATCCAAATGTGCGCCAACAAGCACAATCTGATCTTTTAGCTTTTTATCAGTTCCCGGAATTTCGCCCATTACATTCACTACTTTGTTGTTAGGCGTAAAGCTGTTTTCTATGTCTATTTCCATTTCAACAGGAATGGCATGCGCTAGAAGTCTTAAAATTCGACCATGTGCTTCGATGGGAAGATTGATTTCCGGCACCGGAAACTGGTTTCCAATCACATAATTTGCTCCGGTGGCTTTTGGAACATTAAATTCACCGGAATTATTCAGAACGGCCGCTACTTTCTCTTTCATGAAAAATGTGGCTATCTTTTGGTTCAATTCGCGTATTTTTCCAAAAGCGACCCGGTCGATATTTCGGCTGCGGATTTCGGTGCTTTCTTTCGCCAAGGCTTTCAGACTTTCAGCATCAAATCGTGTGGCTATCGGTTCAAAGTTGGGTTGATAAACGGCTGCGGAAGGAAGAATAACAATCTTTCCGTTCAGTTTTCCTGAATAGATTTCAAAATCGGCTTCCGACTGTATATTTACTAATACAACTTCGCTTTTTACAATTCCCAAAGTGCCAGCTGTCCACGCTTTTGGTAAGGCCGAGAAATTTGCATAGTAAGGGGCTGTCATGGCAACATAGGTCTTGGAATTGTCCCAACCACCACGTTCAAAAGGGCGCACAGAATCAATAACTATGTTGGAAAACCCGAGTTGCTTAAATTTATCGGCAACCCATCGATTTGCTTTTTCATTTCCATTGGAAGCAGTTAGTCGTGGTCCCAAAAAATCGGTCATCCAAAACGAGAGTTCTTCAATCTGCGAATTTGTTTTTTCAAATTGCTTGATTTTGTAAACCATTTCCAGGTTTTGTGGCTCTGTTTGAGCAAAAGAATAGGAAGGCAAGAACAGCACGAAGCACAAGGCTGCCAGATTCGATTTTAATTTCATGTTTTATTCGGTTTAAGGTTTGATTAATTGTGTGGTTTGTGGTGGTAAAAGTATAAAAAAATGAATTCAAACGCACAAGAGCGAAAATCATTGAAAAGAAAATCTTTGTCAAACGCGAAGGCGATTTCGAATTCGAATTTTGTACTGAAAATAAAAGCTGCAAAATTTCAGAAGAAATCCTAATTTCGTTCAACTAAAAAGAGCAAATAATTCGGTGAATGATAAAATATCTAATCAAACGTATTTTTCGTAAAGATAAATCTAAACAAAAGGAAAAGGTTGTTACGGTCGTTCCGAAATCGCTCTCCGAATTGTCGTTGTATTCCTTAGCTGTCTTTGTGTTTTCGGCTTTGCTTTTGCAGTTTTTAATCACAGCCCAAACCGCGCTCATATTGCGATTTTTTTCTATTTCATTTTCTTATAGTTTGTTTGGCTTGAGTTTTTCGTGGGTAAGTGCCGAAGCCTGGCCCGAAGAAAGAATCTTTTTGGTTTATGGATTTGGAATGTTGGTTTACTTTGGATTGGGTTTTTTCCTGCTTTATATTTTGAAGAAATCCAAACGCTTGCATTGGAAACGAAAATTATTCTATACTTGGATGGCTTTTTTGATGATACATACTTTGCCGCTTGGAATGCTGTCGGGAATATCTTTTTTCGATGGCTTTGGAAAGGCTTATTTTTGGTTGTTTGATACGCTTTTTATTCGAGCATCTTTGGCCGTTTTGGTTTTGCCTTTTGTTTTTATCCAAAGGTCGTTTTGGGTAAGTTTATTTTTAAAATCGGCCAATAGCGCCAGCTACTTTTCGAACACCGAACAGCGACAGCTTTTAATCAAATATATTTTCGTTCGACCTTGGCTTATTGGAGTATCTCTTTTGTTATTGATTGTCGTTTCGCGGTTTTCGTGGGCTTGGTTTATTTTCCTCATCGGATTAGGACTCATTGTTCTGCCAATCTTTGGCAATCGAATTTCCAAAAGAAAATATTCAATTTTGAAATTCAACAAGGAAATTTTTCGATATCCAAATCCCAGAACACGATTTGCCATAATTTTCCTTCTTTTGTGGCTTGCAAATTTCTTTGTTAAGATTGATTTTTAGAGAATCGTTTTTGCTTTGTTGTGCCCATAAAATGGATCGCTTTTGTGTTGCAAATGCGACGATTTATCTTTTCAACAACGAGGTGCTGTTTGGATGTTTTGGTATGTTTTAATGAAAAAGAAAATGGCCTTGAAAATAATTTTTGCCAAATTTATTGATGAAATTTACAAAATCGATTTTTTCAGTTCAGAATAATTCTAAATTGCATAGATTCGTTCAATTTATTTTGCTTTCAGACAGATCTATAATACTCATATATTCAGTATATTAGAACAATAAATATGAATAGTTTTTTTTGCGAATTCAAATTTCGCAAAATCATATCTTCAGATTTCCTACAACTTTGGTTTTTAGGTTTGTGGTACTAAAAAGGTCTTTTATACTAAAAGCCTACACAAATTGCTAAAATGATAGGATTAATAGGAATAAATCATAAAACTGCTCCAATCGAAATTCGCGAACAATTTGTATTTGACAAACTAGGTATTATCAATCTTGCCGACCATTTTAAGGCGCTTTCCGGTTTTGAAGGACTTTATGTTTTGTCGACGTGCAACAGAACTGAATTCTATTTTGTTTTTCAAAATAGAATAGCTGCATTGCCATTTCCCGAATTATCTTCTATAATTGCAAAATTCAAGAACATTAAAGGCGATTTTGGCGATTATTCCTACACGCTTTCTCAAAACGACGCCATAAAACATTTTTTTCAAGTGGCGGCCGGTTTGGATTCATTGATTTTGGGCGAATACCAAATTGTAGGTCAAATGAAAGACGCTTATTTTATTGCTAGAGACAACGATTTTCTGGGTCCAACTTTAACACGTATGTTTCACAAAGCACTCGAAACGGGCAAAAAAATCAGAACGAATACAGGTATTTCAAAAGGCGCATTATCAGTAAGTTATGCAGCTGTTAAAATGGCGGAAGAATTACTTGGGGATCTTTCTAAGAAAAATATACTGGTCATTGGAGCCGGCAAAACCGGACAGATTGCGGTTGAACATTTTCAGAAAAAGGGAAATGCATGTTTAACAATTGCCAATCGCACCTTGGAAAAAGCGATTATATTGGCACAAAAAACAAATAGTCGATTTATCGATATCCTTGATATTCAGAAAATTATTCCCGAGCAAGATCTGATTTTGGTTTCCACTTCAAGCGAACTTGCACTGATTACAAAGGAAATGATCCAAAAAGCGATCCATCTACATCAAAGAAAATCTATTTTGTTGATCGATTTGTCCGTTCCCCGAAATATTGAATCTGGCGTGGATCTGATACCCGGCGTAAATTTGGTGGATATGGATCGCCTGCAAAAAATGGTAGAATCCAGCCAGGAAATTCGAAAATCCGAAATTGACCATGCAAGCACTTTTATTGAGCAAGGTTTGACGGAGTTCAATGAGTGGCTCAGTTTTCGCGAACTGATGCCTGCCATTTCTGCTTTGTCCGAAAATTTCCGATCCATTCATCAGACAGAAATAGAATTATTTCTCTCGAAAAGCGACAATAAATTGCAAGCGGAAGAATACGGCAATCATATTGCAAAAAAATACATCAATATGGTTTTCAGGCAGCTAAAAAATGCCACAAACAATGGACAAAATCCTGAATTAATTCCTTTGGTGAATAAAATATTTGAAGCCAAATACTAAACTCGATTTAAATTTTTGAACATGATCGCAATTGGGACAAGAGGCAGTAAGTTGGCTTTATATCAGGCAAACAAAATTAAAGACATCCTTCAGGCAAACTATCCGGACACGAAATTCGAAATAAAAATTATTGTCACCAAAGGAGATATCATCTTGGATGTGCCGCTTTCTAAGATCGGCGATAAAGGATTGTTTACGAAAGAAATAGAGCTGGAATTGGTAAATGGCAGCATCGATTTGGCTGTTCATAGCCTGAAAGATCTTCCAACCGTTTTTCCTCAAGGAACGATGCTTGGCGGCGTTTTGGAAAGAGCCGATTCGCGCGATTGTTTGATTACTAAAGACGGGCGAACGCTCAATCAGCTAACAGCGAATGATAAAATAGCGACTTCAAGTCTTCGACGAAAAGCGGCTTTGTTGGCCTATAATCCCGAATTTCAGATTGTAGAGATTAGAGGAAACGTAGATACTCGTCTTCGAAAAATGGATGAAGGCTACTGCGATGCGATGGTAATGGCTGCTGCCGGAATTCAACGTCTGGGTTTTGGAAATAGGATATCGCAATTGCTTGACACACAAATCGTAATGCCTGCTCCAGGACAAGGAGCTATTGCCGTTGAAATTCGTGACAATGATCCTTTTATTCGCCAGTTGATAGAAGGAATAAACCATATAGATACTTTTTTGGCAACGCAAGCAGAAAGGGAGTTTTTGCGCTTGCTCGAAGGCGGTTGTCAAATCCCAATCGGTTGTCAAGCAGTTCTAGATAATGAAAGCATGCGATTAACAGGTTTTTTGTCGGATACAGAAGGGAAAACTGTGTTTAAAGAAACGGTGAACGGTTTAAAAAATAATGGTTTGCAATTGGCCGAAGAGCTTGCGCAAATAGTTGTTGCTAAAGGTGGGAAAGCAATCCTGGACGATATCTTTAAAAGCCAGCGGTTGTAATTATGACCAATTCTCTGGAAAATAAAACAATCATTTCCACACGCCCTTTTAATAGGGATGCCCAACTCATTGATTTGCTAATAACCGAAGGCGCAAATTATATTTCTCTTCCCATGATTGCCGTGGAAATGAATGAACTTACCTCAGATCAAAAGAATGCTCTGATAAATCTTCAACAATTTGATTGGGTGATCTTTACCAGTATCAGTGGGGTTCAGTTTTTCTTCGAACATTTAAAAACCATTTGTTCGGAAAAAATTTTCCCACCCAATCTAAAAACGGCCGTAGTAGGCCATTCTACAAAAAATGAATTAGAAAAATTTGGTGTCGAAGCCACACTTGTAAGCGATGGGAATACTTCGATGGATTTTTTGAAACATTTAAATAGCGCAATTCTTGAAAATTCGAATCAAAAGCTTTTATTACCATTCGGAAATTTAGCTGGCGATTTGCTCGAACTAAATCTAAAGTCCAAAGCTCAAATATGCAGGATAAATGTGTACAATACAATTGCTCCAAGGCAAGTTGATTCTGTATTGCTTCGAAAAATTATCCTCCACCAATACGATCTCATTCTTCTTTCAAGTCCATCGGCTTTCTACAATTTAAAAATGCATTTGGGTGCGTCTTTTCCAATTAAAGAATTAAGAGTCGCCTGTATAGGGCCGGTTACCGAAAAAGCATTGACAGATTACGAAGTTATTCCTCAAGTAGTGGCTGAAAGTAGCACGGCAGAAGGCTTATTCGAAAGTGTAAAAAAATATTTTCAAACTAAAAATAAAAAATAAAGCTATGAATTTTCCTCAAACACGTTTAAGAAGAATGCGCTACAACACCATTTTGCGCAATATGGTTTCAGAAACCAAAGTATCCGTTGATGATTTAATTCTTCCCTTATTTGTCTGTCCGGGCAAAGGTGTTAGAAAACCAATTTCCTCCATGCCTGGCAATTATCAATTATCGATCGATCTTTTGGTAGAAGAATGCAAAAAAACGGTGGCTGCCGGTGTGAAAGCTGTTTTGCTTTTCGGAATCCCCGAAAGTAAAGATGAAACTGGTGAAGTGGCTTGCAGTTTGGATAGCATTGTTCAGAAAGCAATTATCGCCATCAAAAAAGAAATTCAGGATATTTTTATTGTTGCAGATGTATGCAATTGCGAATATACCACGCATGGACATTGCGGAACGATTGTAGATGGAGATGTTGACAATGATTTAACTCTGAAAACCTTGGCAGCTCAATCTTTGAGTTTAGCCCAAGCTGGAGCAGATATGATCGCCCCAAGCGATATGATGGACGGCAGAGTTGCTGCGATTCGCGAAATTCTTGACTTAAACGGTTTTGAAAAAACGTCGATTATGAGCTATTCGGCTAAATATGCTTCCGGATTTTATGGGCCATTTCGCGAAGCGGCTGAAAGTGCACCTAAATTTGGAAATAGAAGCACCTACCAAATGAATCCTGCCAACAGCAACGAAGCAATGCGCGAAATAGAACAAGATATTGTTGAAGGTGCTGATATTGTCATGGTGAAACCGGCACTAAGCTATTTAGATATTATTTATCGTGCAAAACATGAGTTCAATATGCCTGTGGCAGCCTACAATGTGAGTGGCGAGTTTTCGATGGTAAAAGCTGCCGGAGCAAACAATTGGATTGACGAAAAGCGTGTGATGATGGAAATAATCACCTCCATAAAGCGAGCCGGTGCGGATATTATTATTACTTATCATGCAGTAGAAATTGCAAATATTTTGAAAGAACAAAATGCATAATTTAAAAAGATGAATATAGAAAATAGTAGAATTGAATTTCAAAGAGCATTAAAAAGCATTCCCGGTGGAGTCAATTCACCTGTTCGCGCTTTTAAAAGCGTTGGTTGCGATCCTTTGATAATTGCCAAAGGAAAAGGAAGCACGATCGAAGACATCGATGGAAATCGATATACGGATTTTGTTTCATCGTGGGGACCATTGATTATTGGTCATGCACACGATGATATTCTTGCTGCCATCAATGAGGCCGCAGCCAAAGGAACAAGTTTTGGTACTCCCACTTTGTATGAAACTTTGATTGCGGAACGTATTATCGCCATGATTCCTTCTATCGAAAAAGTACGAATGGTAAATTCCGGAACGGAAGCCACCATGAGCGCCATTCGATTGGCTAGGGGATTTACAAATAGAGAAGTAATTGTAAAATTTGCCGGAAACTACCATGGACATGGCGACAGTTTCCTTATAAAAGCCGGCTCGGGCGCCATTACACTTGGATTGCCTGATAGTCCTGGCGTTACGAAAGGAGTTGCTGCCGACACTTTGATTGCTGAATACAATAATTTGGCTTCTGTCGAAAAATTATTCGCCGAAAAGAAAAATCAAATCGCAGCAATTATTGTAGAACCGGTTGCCGGAAATATGGGAGTGGTACTTCCAGAAGAAGGTTTCCTGCAAGGTTTGAGAACTATTTGTACTCGTGAAGGAGCTTTACTTATTTTTGATGAAGTCATTACCGGATTTAGATTGGCTGCGGGTGGAGCTCAAGAATTTTACGGCGTTTATCCTGATTTAACAACTTTGGGTAAAATCATTGGCGGAGGTTTGCCGGTGGGTGCTTATGGTGGCCGAAAAGAAATTATGGATTATTTGGCACCAATCGGGCCTGTTTACCAAGCCGGAACTTTATCAGGAAACCCATTGGCCATGGCTGCCGGACTTGCCATGCTAAATTTTCTGAGCACAACTCCGAGTTTTTATGCCAAACTAGAGCAGAAAGCTGATTTCGTTGAAGAAGGAATCAGGGCTAATTTGAGAAAAACAGGCGTCCCCGCCGTTTTGAATAGAGTAGGCTCTATGATGACATTGTTTTTTACAGAAAACAAACAAGTTACAAGTTTTGATGAAGCCATGAAAAGCGATTCCGAGCGATATGCAAACTATTTTAGGCTTTCGCTCGAAAGTGGAATTTATTTGGCTCCATCTCAATACGAGTGTATGTTTATCTCTTATGCACATACCGAAAATGACTTGCAAAAATTAATTGATGCAAACTTAGAAGCTTTGAAACAATTGTAAATCAACAAGATGAATTCTATATTTTTAGATACACTCAAAGGGAAAGAAACGCATCGACCGCCAATTTGGTTTATGCGTCAGGCAGGAAGAAGTTTGGCTTCTTATCAGAAAATGAAAGAAAAGTACAGTTTTAAGGAGTTGATGGAAGATCCTGAGTTGGCAGCAAAAGTGACTCTTTTGCCTATTCATGATTTAGGTGTGGACGCTGCTATATTATTTTCTGATATTTTGGTTATTCCCGAAGCTTTGGGAATGAAACTTGAGTTTCAAGGAAAAGGTCCCGTTTTCAAAAATCCTTTGAAAGGAATGAGTGCTCCCCATAAGAGTCTAATCCCTGACAGTTCAAAACTAGAACATGTTTATAAAGCCATTGAAGAAATAAGAAAAACACGTCCCGAAAATACACCGTTGATCGGTTTTTGTGGCGGACCGCTGACCACTTTTTGTTTTATGGTAGATGGAATTAGCCAAAACCATAACTTTCCGGAAGCGATTGCACTTCTTTACAAAAACAGAGCCGAAGCAGTTCGGATTCTGGAGGCAATCGGCGAAATGTCAGTAGAATATGCACTTAAACAAGTGCAGCATGGAATTGATGCTTTTCAATTGTTCGAAACGCATGCCGGTTTGATTCCCGAAGATTTGTATTTTGAAGTAGTTATGCCTATTGCTGAGCGAATCATGAAAGCCGTAAAGCAAACTGGAACACCAATTATTTTTCTTCCCAAAGGATTGGCTTATGGCATATCGCGGATACAACCGGAGCAATGCGATGTTGTGAGCG
>DYSK01000073.1 GCA_020718315.1 Draconibacterium orientale | reverse complement strand
GTTGCAAAGTGTCTTTGTCTAATAATAAGTCGTCGCGTCTTGTACTGGACGAAACAATATCAATGGCAGGGAATATACGTTTGTTTGACAATTTACGATCCAATTGAAGTTCCATATTTCCGGTTCCTTTGAATTCTTCAAAAATAACTTCGTCCATTTTGGATCCGGTTTCAGTCAATGCAGTAGCAATAATGGTTAGCGAGCCTCCATGTTCAATTTGTCGCGCTGCACCAAAAAAACGTTTTGGTTTTTGAAGCGCATTGGCTTCCACACCGCCCGACAAAACTTTTCCGGAAGCAGGACTTACCGTATTGTAAGCGCGCGCCAATCGTGTGATCGAGTCCAACAAAATAACCACATCGTGTCCGCATTCTACCAATCGTTTGGCTTTTTCCAAAACAATGTTGGCGATTTTCACATGACGATCAGCTGGTTCGTCAAAAGTGGAGGCAATCACTTCCGCTTTAACGCTGCGTTGCATATCGGTAACCTCTTCGGGACGTTCATCAATCAATAAAATCATTAGATAAACTTCTGGATGATTGGCTGCTATGGCATTGGCAACGTCTTTCAGTAAAACAGTTTTACCCGTTTTGGGTTGTGCTACAATCAGTCCACGCTGTCCTTTTCCAATCGGAGCAAAAAGGTCGATCATTCGGGTTGACATATTTTCTTGCTTATGGCCGGTGAGTTTAAATTTCTTCTCAGGAAAAAGAGGAGTGAGGAAATCGAAAGGAATTCGATCACGCGCATCTTCAGGAAGTTTTCCATTGATAAACCGTACTTTAATAAGTGGAAAATATTTCTCGCCTTCTTTTGGCGGCCGAATGGTTCCTTCAACAGTATCGCCTGTTTTTAATCCAAAGAGTTTTATTTGCGATTGAGAAACGTAAATATCGTCTGGCGAATTGAGGTAATGATAATCCGACGATCTTAAAAAACCATATCCGTCGGGCATGATTTCTAAAACCCCTTCGCTTTCTATAATGCCATCCATTTCGTGAGCAAATCTTGGTTTCTCAATTCGTGGCTGTCGCGAAATCTGTTCGTTTGACTGGATATCCGATGACTCGTCTTGATTTTGCTCAAATTCAGCGTTTGGAATTTCCGGATTGCTGTTTACATCAGCCTCAAAATTGCTTTCGATGTCACGGATTTCGTTTTCAACGAAAATATCTTTATCCAAATCGGATTCCAAGGTCGTTTCTTTGGCAATAAACTCATCTTGTTCAAAAATCAAGTCTTTTTTTACTTCCGAATTTGGAAGGATGGCCTGTTCTTCTCTTTTAAAATCGGCTTTTGCAGGATTTTCAATTTGTTTTCTTGGTCGTGGCCTTTTTCCAAGCTTATTTTTATTTTTATTTTCAAAAGCTCTTTCCTTCAGCGGTTCTCTGCTGGAGTTGGGTTCCGCTTTTGGCGCTTCTTTTAGTTCGGAATTTGGTTTTTGAACTTCTTCTTTTTTGAAACTGACTTTTTCATTTGTCAATTCGGGGGTTTCTTTGATAGCCAATTTTGCAGGTCTGGACGAGCCCTCAGGCCGTTTATCAACTCTTTGTCGTTTGTCGCGGATGTTGGTGTTGGATTCTTTTTTTTCTCTCTCCAATATTTCAGGAGTAGGATTAAGTGCTTGATGATCAAGAATTTTATAAATTAAATCTTGTTTGCCAAGCTTGTCGAATTTGGGAATACTCAAGCGTTCAGCAATTTCTTTCAGCTCAGGAATATGTTTCCCGTTTAATTCAATAATATCGTACATGTTAAGGATTTAGATGTTCTTTTTATAATCAGGATAATTTACTGCTAAAGGTAAACTGAATTTTCTCGAAATAAGTTGGGATAATTGAAGCGCAAAGATAAGAATATTTATATACGAATTATGAAAAAAGATATTTTAAAAAAAAATATTTGGCTGTATCTTTGTTGCATAAAATTAAAAAAATGATTCAACGAATTCAGTCCGTATATTTAGCTTTAGCTGCTTTGGCAGCGACAGTATTATTGATTCCCTTCAATAATTTCCCATTGGTAAAATTTTATGGCGATACTGTCGCTCTGCATTTTCATACCATTCGCATCGAAAATTTAGTTCCAGGCGAATCCAGTCCGTTCAATGCTTATTTTAATTGGCCGATGGTAGCTGTGGTGTTCTTAATTATTGTCTTTTCAACCGCGGCTATTTTTTTGTATAAAAACAGAGCCAATCAATTGCGCTGGATTGCAATCGATATTGTTTTGAATTTGCTGTTTTTAGCAGGATTCTTTTTTCTCTACATTCCGTTTTTAGAAAAAGAGCTTCAAGCGATGCCAATCTATCAGTTCACGGCTTTTTTGCCTGCTGTTTCCTTGTTTTTTTTAATCCTGGCTTTTGCTGCCATAAAAAAAGACGATAAATTTGTAAAATCGATGGATAGGATACGTTAAGATTAGAGTTTACGTGTGGCTTCAAAAATTTCCAGATCTTCTATATTTTTTCCGTTTAGCTTGAATCTTATCAAGGTGATAAATTGATGAAACCCTTGTATTCCGGCTGCTCCAGGATTCATGTGAAGCACATTCAATTGCTTATCATGCATGACTTTTAAGATGTGCGAATGCCCACAAACGAATAAGTTTATTTTCTCATCAATCAGCATTTTTTTTATTCCCGTTTGATAATGCGACGGATATCCGCCAATATGTGTTATCATTACTTTTACATCCTCACAAAAAAACAACTCGGTAGCTTTCAATTGTTGCCGCAATGCGCTGCCATCAATGTTTCCGTAAACCGCCCGCGTTGGTTTAAACTTCCTAAGCTGTTCAAACGTTTGCTCATCGCCAATATCTCCTGCATGCCAAATTTCATCCACATCCTTAAAAAAAGTTTCTAATTTCGGGTGGTAGTACGAATGAGTATCTGAGAGTAGTCCGATGAATTTCAATTTATTTTTTTTACAAAAATAATAGAATTTGGGAGTGATGGAAACAAAATTCACTTACCAAAGAATCTGGCACAATTCTTGGATTTTGCATCAAAAAAAAATCGAACGTTATGATTAAAAGGACTTTTTTTCTAATGGTAGCAGTAGCCATTTTTTCCTCATGTGTTACTCATCAATATTCTCAGATCAATCACGCAAAATTTTACCAGACAGATTATCCTGGAAACGTTTTTAAATCGACTGTGTTTAATACAAGCGATAGTATTTCTGAGCTTTTTGTTCAGGTAAATTTAAATGCTCTTTCGGTTTTAAGTGGCCAAAGCAAGGCTGAAATTCTAAATTCCTACGTTTTTGATTACAGTTTGCTTGATGGCGCAAAAGAAAAAGTGGTATTGCAATCAGGTCAGGTAAAAATATCGGACAGTCCCAATGCAAACGAGAGTTTTGCTTCTTTCAAGATAAAGCTGAAAACGCTGCAAGGGAATCAATTTGTATTGTATAGCAGTATCGAAAGTCTTGTACAACAAAAAGCCTATACCACAAGAACCAATATTTTGAAAGGTGTTTCCTATTCTGAGCAAAATTTTATGCTCTTGAATGAAGATGGAAGCATTCATTGGGATAATTTTGTGCGTGAGGAAGAGAAAATAATAGTAAAAGTAAACGATGCCACGATCAAAGAGTTGTTTATCAGTTGGTTTGCTCCAAAATTTTCGCCCGCAGTAGTACCGTTTACTCCTGTACGACCCGATGAAATCAAAAATCTAAAAGGAAATGAACCTTTTAAAGTGGTTCTGCTTGATGGAAAAACACCTCCATTGTCATTCAAAGATTTGGGAATTTATTCTTTTCATTTGGATGCAAACCAAAATCAAGGAATCAGTGTTTACAAGTTTTTCAAGGAATATCCGTTTGTAGCTACCGATGCACAGCGTTTGTTTGCATTGCGCTATTTAAACCCACGTTTTGAATTTGAAGAATTGATGGCCATGGAACCTATAGAAGCCGTTCAACAGTTTTGGTATTCGAAATCGCGCAAAGAAGAACGAAGTGAAGACATGATTCGAACTTATTACAATCGAGTTCAGCGAGCCAATGAATTATTTACATCTTATAAGGAAGGCTGGAAAACGGATAGAGGAATGATTTTTATGATTTATGGCCCGCCAGAAAAGGTTTTTAAATTCAAAGACAGTGAAGTGTGGGAATATGGCCGCGATGCATTTTACAGTGGATTGCGATTTCAATTCAACAAAATAGAAAATACATACAGCCAGAACGATTTTCGTTTGTTACGCGAAGTTTTTTATGAGCCAAGCTGGCAAGGAATTGTAAATAATTGGCGAACGGACATCTAAAACTTTGTTTTAGCGGCAGACAATTGTACTTTTGCCAAAATTTACTGCATGGAAACGCAACAAATGATTTTTGGCCTTCGTGTGCTAATAGAAGCCATTCAAGAAGGAAAAGAAATTGATAAAGTATTTGTACAAAAAGGGTTAAGAGGTGAACTTTATATGGAACTTTTCGCACTTATCAAAGAGCGGGAAGTTCCCTATGCTTTGGTTCCTATTGAAAAATTGAACCGCTTCACCCGAAAAAATCACCAAGGTGTGGTGGCTTTTATTTCTTCCATCGAATACCATAAAATTGAACAGCTTTTGCCTAGTATCTACGAACAAGGGAAAACGCCTTTTATATTGGTTTTAGATAGGATAACCGATGTTCGCAATTTTGGTGCTTTGGCCCGTACGGCCGAATGTGCCGGAGTAAACGCAATTGTCATTCCTGCTCGTGGCGGGGCAGCAATAAATGCCGATGCCGTAAAAACATCGGCAGGAGCCTTGTACAAGATTCCGGTGTGCAGAGCGCGTTTTTTGCAAGACGATTTGAAATTTCTCAAAGAAAGCGGATTGAAAATAATTGGTGTTTCGGAAAAAGCCCAAAATGCCTACTACGAAGATTCATACACCGGCCCAGTGGCTTTGGTTTTAGGTTCCGAAGAAGACGGCATTTCGCAAATTTATCTGCCGCTTTTGGATGGATTTGTAAAAATTCCGATGATAGGAACCATCGAATCGCTCAATGTGAGTGTTGCCGGCGGAATTATCATGTTCGAAGTAAGCAAACAGCGCCTTCTTACCTAATCTGATCTGCCCAGTTCTCTAATTCCTTTCAGAAGAATTTGAATATCATTCTTCAGTTTGTAATCTCTGGCATACATTAAATTGAGTCGTGCCGAACTGTCGGTGTCCAACTCAATGCCCGGAAAAGCATCTTTTGGATGCAAAATGCCTTTTCGAATGGCTGGAAGTCTTTCATTGGAATCAAAGCTTTTAGCATCGTAGCCTATCCAACTTGCACGGCCAAGGAAAACGAGTAGGCAATTTCGCAAAAACGAAACTTTGTTTTTTACAATCCAAATTCCAATGGGAAAAGTGAATAACAAAAACAATGCAGAAACGAAATCAAAAGTGCGTTTGGTACGTCGGTTGTTTGGTTTCAAAATCCCGTCAATGTCAATCACAAAGAGATCGGAAGCTTGCAATATACTACTGCTTCCTATTACTGCGCTGCTATCATGAGGCGCAATTTTGAATGAAAGTTTGGAATTGCTGTGTTTTGTCATCAATTGAATAATCTGCCAAGCAGGCATGCTTGCCGAGCAAAACACCAATTCATTTAGTCCATAAATATTTATCAAAGCAGGGAGTTGACTAAGTTCGCCAACAACACCTTCGTCGAGATTGCTTTGCTGATTTGGACTGATCAAGCCAATAAATGCAGGTGGAATCGACGAATTTCTGTACAACTCAGCCACACGCCGGGCTTCAGCAGCGTGGCCAATGATTGCTACCTTACTTTCGGCCGATTTTTTTTGAAGGAAAGCTGAAAAATGGAAAAGACTGAAAATAGCGCGCAGAGCACTTAACGAAAAAATTCCCCAAATCGTGCTAAGCAAGATGATAGCTCTGCTGAATCTCAAATTTTCGGGCAAAAGAGCATAAATGACCAAAATAATCAAACTTCCAAATCCAATGCCCCGTATGCTTTTTCCGATGGAGTAGGGGCGATCGTAGGCGCTGCTATAGAGCGAACTAAGCAACCAAATTAGAATATAAGTCGGAATTACGTAAACCAAATAATACCATGGATAGGCATTTTTGCTGAGATAGGTGATTTCCCAATAATCTTGAATAAAATAAATACCTCCAAAGAGCAAAGCTACATCCAGAATTGGAAGCGAAATTTTATTGAGGATGCGATAAAGTAATGCTCCAAATGCCCTGAAATAAATAGCCAAATGGATGATTATACCGAAAAATTGTGCGTTTTGCTGGCTAAAATGTTTTTGTGCAAAAAGAAGCATGGCCCTATAAAACACAAACACATAGTTCGTAGAATCTTTCTTGGTGCTTTCTCCTTTAAAATGAATGATACTCGTTTTGGGAAAATAAACATTCTTAAATCCTGCTTGAGTGATACGGTACGAAAGATCAATATCTTCTCCGTACATAAAAAACCGCTCATCTAGCAAACCAATTTTATCCAATACCTTTTTTTGAATGAGCATAAATGCTCCAGCCAGAACTTCTACTTCATGAATTTCTTCTTTATTGAGATATCCCAAATGATATTTTCCGAAAATAAGTGATTTCGGAAATAGTTTAGCCAAACCAACTATTTTATAGAATCCAACCCAAGGTGTTGGAAGTCCTCGTTTTGATTCTGCCAGAAAATTTCCGTTTCCATCGAGCATTTTTACACCTAAAGCGCCTACCTGTGGATTTTCTTCCATATAAGCAATCGTTCTGTGCAAAGTGTCTTCTTCGACAATCGTATCCGGATTTAGCAATAAAATATAATCGCCCTTGGCTTGGCGAATGGCTTGATTGTTGGCTACGGAAAATCCAAAATTTTCACTGTTTTTTACCAGTCGAACTTTTGGAAATTTCTTTTCCAGCATGCGATTCGATCGATCGGCCGAATTGTTGTCGACCACCCAAATCTCGCCATCAATTCCTTTCATGGCTTTTTCTACCGACAAAAGGCATTGTTCCAAATAGAACTCTACATTGTAATTGACGATGATAATGGATATCTTCACTTTCTAATTCTTTCTTAATTTAATGCCAAAACGACAATTTTATTGTTTTCTTATTTGGGTAAAGTGATAATCGGCCAATTCTTCAATCGGTTTCTGTTTTATCAATCCCAATTGAAATCCGTTCTTCACCATTGTTTCTTCCAACTCTTGCTTGAAAAACCAAGCGATTGAACCTGTAAAATGGACAGCTAGATCTTTTGCTGGATTCAATGGCAATACAACCAATCTTAAAAAATCCAGAAATGTTTCTTGAATCAAATTTGCCACAAAAGGATGCTTTCTATTCTCTCCGATAAAAACACTAAAGGAGGCTATGTATTTGTTGGGAGATGGTTTTTTGTACATTTCTGCGAGCAAATCTTCCAACGAAAGCTGATATTTCTCTTGAAAGTGGTGAATCAATTCTTTTGGGGCAATTTTTAAATAAACAGCATGAACCATTTTCTTTCCTAATTGAAAACCGGAGCCTTCATCGCCCAATAAATAACCCAAAGAAACAGCATTTTTCACTATCTCGGATCCATTGTAATGGCAAGCATTGGAACCGGTTCCCAAGATGCAGGCAATTCCATTTTCGGTTTTGCAAAGTGCACGTGCGGCTCCTTCCATATCGTGAAATACAGAAATGGGAACATCCTTAAACAGCGCCTGAAGCCCATTCCGAATCATTGTTTTGTTTTTTGTAGTTGAGCAGCCCGATCCGTAAAAATAAATATGGCTTATATGTTGAAAGTCAATAGAATGAAACAAACGATTTGCTTCCTGATAAACGGCCTCTTGAGTCGTATTATAGGGGTTTAAACCTATTCCTTCAAAATAGGTTTTACGACTTGTTTCAGAATCGATATATACCCAGTCGGTTTTGCTTGAGCCGCTTTCGGCAATTAAAATCATACAATTTCTGTTTTGGCTAAATTAACAAAATATCGCTTTTGATAAACAGATAAAAAATTGCACTTTTGCCCTATGGCAAATCACGACCTATCCAATCGACTTATATTCGGAATTTTAGGAATTTCCCTTCCTATTTTATTGATATTAAACATAAGCGTTGGCTCTGTTTCGATTCCTTTTTCGCTTTTTTTGCATTTTTTTGATTCTTCTCTACAAGAAAATGAAACGATATGGCGACACATTGTAATCGAATCGCGACTCCCTCAAACCATCACCGCAATTTTGGCTGGCTCAGCACTCGCTTTGGCAGGTTTGCAGATGCAAACTCTTTTCCGAAACCCATTGGCAGGGCCATCTATATTGGGAATCAGCTCCGGAGCAAGCTTAGGTGTTGCCATTGTTTCGTTGGGGTCGGGCTGGAGTGTTTTTTTTGTACAGCAAAGTTTACTGAAAGATTTTGGAATTCATTTAGCTGCAATGGCGGGAGCATTTGGGGTTTTGATGATTCTGCTGATGGCAGCAAAAAAAGTCAAAAACAATTCATCGCTTCTCATCATTGGTATTATGGTTGGCTATGCCGTTTCGGCATTGATAGGGTTTCTTAATTTTATGGGAGAACAAGGCCAAGTACACGCCTTTGTGCTTTGGGGTCTGGGAAGTTTCTCAAATGTTCAAAATACTCAATTGGCTTTTTTTGTTGCTTCACTTTTGCCGGCTATATTTTTGTCGGCTTTGCTGATGAAACCTATGAATGCAATGCTGTTGGGCGATTCTTATGCTCAAAATCTGGGCGTAAATCTAAAAAGAATACGTTGGCAATTGATTTTGCTTTCGGGTTACTTAACTGCAATAATCACGGCTTATACAGGCCCAATCGCTTTTATTGGTTTGGCCACGCCACATTTAGCTCGACTTATGTTTAAATCGTCCGATCATAAATTATTGATTCCGGCTGTCATTTTGCTTGGAATGTTGGTGGCACTTAGTTGTAATTTAATTGCCCGTTTGCCTACTTTTCAAGAAATCGTACCAATAAATGTAATTACCTCTCTCTTTGGTGCACCTTTGGTTATTTATTTGGTTCTAAAACGTAAAAATATCGGCTTCTGATGAAATTTGGACAAGCAATCATAGAAACCAAAAACCTTTCAATCGGTTATGTGAGCAAAGAAAAGCGTACTTGCGTTCAGAAGAATCTGAATTTGCAATTGCGAAAAGGAGAATTTTGTTGCTTGATAGGTCCCAATGGAGTTGGAAAATCGACCCTTCTTCGTACACTTTCGCGCCAAATAAATCCTTTGGACGGCGAAATATTCATTAAAAAAACGGCCTTAAGCAGCATTAGCAGTCCAATATTGGCAACAAAATTGAGTCTTGTGTTGACAGAAAAAATACAAGTTCCCAACCTGAAAGTCAGAGAATTGGTTGAGATGGGAAGATTTCCCTATTCGGGTTTTTGGGGGAATTTATCGCCGGACGACAATCAAAAAGTGGATGAAGCCATTCAACTAGTAGGTATTCAAGAACTCGAGCAACGAAACTTCGACGAACTAAGTGATGGCGAAAAACAAAAAGCGCTTATTGCGAAAGCTTTGGCGCAAGATGCTCCACTTATCTTGCTTGATGAGCCAACGGCTTATCTTGATTTTCCATCCAAAATGTCCATTCTTTCTGCCTTGCGACGAATTGCACACACCAAACAAATTGGGATAATATTATCTACACACGATTTGGAATTGGCTTTAAAAATGGCCGACTTAATCTGGTTAGTGCCTGACAATGAAAAAGTGCAGGTGGGCATTCCCGAAGACTTGGTGCTAAATGGTTCTATTGGAAAAACATTTTCAGACGAATATCTTCACTTCGATATGGAAACTGCTCACTTTTTGCACAAAGCTATTGCAAGAGATTTTTTAAATGTTGAAGGAAATTCGATCGAGATGGCTTGGTTCAGAAGGGCTTTGCTTCGAAAAGGAATTGCCGCCGAAACTGAAATTCAAATGCCGTATAAAGTTTCTTTTGATGAAAATAAGCTGTTTGTAGTGAACCATCAATCCGAACTTGTTGGCCAATTTCAGGAAATTCACGAAGTCTTAAGTTGGATCGAAACTATTTTGAATATTGAAAGCGAGCATATTCGTTAATATAAAAAAAGTAGGAAACCTATATGCAAGTTTCGAAATTAATTTGAAAATCAATTGTAGGATGAAAACAATCAAACTCATTATGTTTATCAGTCTTTTTGGAATAATTAGTGGATGCAGCACTCTGGAGCAAGTGGACTTAATTGTCAAAAATGCCAAAATATATACCGTTGATGCTCAATTCAATTTGGCCGAATCTTTTGCTGTGAAAGACGGAAAATTTGTGGCCATTGGAAGCAATCAGGAAATAAGTAGTAAATATAAATCGGACAAAACCATTGATTTGGTCGGAAAATTTGTTTATCCCGGTTTTATTGATGCACATGCCCACTTTACAGGTTATGGACTTGGGATTCAAACCGAGGCGCCACTTTACGAAACACAATCCGAAGAAGAAATATTGGCATTGCTCGAAGGATTTCAGAAAGAAAGGCAAAACGCCTGGATTTTGGGTCGCGGCTGGGATCAGAACGATTGGGAATCGAAATCATTTCCTACAAAAGAGGGCTTGGATAAATTGTTTCCCAATGTGCCTGTATATCTTACGCGCATTGATGGACACGCCGCTTGGGTAAACAGTAAGGCGCTGGAATTGGCCGGAATCTCAGCCAAAACTACGGTAATTGGCGGCGAAATTCGATTTCAAGATGGAGTTCCCACTGGCGTATTGATCGACAATGCCATGAATTTGGTTCGCTCTTTGATTCCCGCGCCCGATCAAAATGCCTTGCAAAAAGCACTGCTGGCGGCTCAGGTGAAATGCTTCGCTGTTGGATTGACCGGTGTTACCGACTGTGGATTGGATTTGTCGGTCATTCGTTTGATCGACAGCTTGCAAAAAAACGGAAAACTTCAAATAAGAATCAATGCTATGTTGAATCCAACCGAAGAAAATTTTCAATATTTCTTGCCAAATGGCCCCTATATTACCGATAAGTTAAGTGTTCGAACCATCAAGATTTATGCCGATGGAGCCCTTGGTTCACGCGGAGCTTGCATGCTAGTTCCCTATTCCGACGATCCGGAA
>DYSK01000072.1 GCA_020718315.1 Draconibacterium orientale | reverse complement strand
TCCTGGATTTTACAACGACGTTCTCGAAGTTTCGGACGAAGAAAGAGAACTTTTGGGCAGAGCCCCTTTTAATCTGGAAAAATATAAAAATGCCATCGACATAGAAGAAATTTCGGGCGAAAAAGGCTATACCACAACCGAACGTACGGGAATACGTCCCAGTTTTGATGTGTGTGGTATTTGGGGTGGATATACCGGCGAAGGCGCCAAAACAGTGCTTCCATCAAAAGCATTTGCCAAAATAAGTGCTCGTTTGGTTCCTCACCAAGACCATAGAAAAATCTCCAAACTATTCAAAGACCATTTTGAAAGTATTGCGCCAAAAAGTGTGAAAGTAACGGTAAAGCCCCATCATGGCGGACAAGGTTATGTATGTCCAATCGATTTGCCCGCTTATCAAGCAGCCGAAAAAGCCTTGATTGATACCTACGGCACAAGACCTGTTCCATATAGGAGTGGCGGTAGCATTCCAATTGTTTCCACTTTCGAGGAAATTCTAGGCATTAAATCTGTGCTGATGGGATTTGGTTTGGAATCGGATGCCATCCATTCGCCAAACGAAAATTTTCCATTGGAGCAGTTTTACAACGGAATAGAATCGCTGGTTCATTTCTACAAACATTATGCAGAGCTGAAAAAATAAAACCACGAAATGAATTTGCCTTCCGATTTTGGAAGGCATTTTTATTTTAAATGAAATGTACTTGATAATCTCGCTTTTCGTTATATTTATCGATACTATTCGAATCAAAAATTTTGTTTGTTAATTCTAGCTTCGTATGAAAAAAATTAGCTTATTTTTCCTGTTTTCACTGTTCTCTTTGCTGTCTCAAGCGCAAGAACTAATCGAAAAAGAAATCGCAACTCAAATTGATGAAGTCATTGTTTTTATGGACGGTGCTCAAATAAACCGGCAAAAAACGATTGAGATGAGTGCCGGAACTAATTTGCTGAAATTTAAAGGATTGTCGCCTTTTATCGATGCAAAAAGCATTCAACTGAAAGCAGATGGCGATTTGAATGTGTTGGCACTTAATTTTCAGAAAAATTACCTCAACGAAGAAAAAAAATCGGAACAAATAAAAAGTCTGGAACAAAAATTAAAAAGTCTGGAAGATAAAATCCGTATCGAAAAAACCCATTTGGCGATTTTGAAAGAAGAGTTTGATTTTCTGAAAGACAACCGATTGATAGGTGGAAAAAACGAGCAACTTACCGTTGCCAATCTAAAAGAAGCGGCTGTTTTTTATTCCGATAAAATGAGTGCACTAAAATTCAAGGAAATTGAGCGCAGCGAAACAGTGCAACAATTGGAAAGACAAAGAAACGATATGCAAAAACAAATTGCCACGCTCACATCCGACACCCATTTTCCAAGCGGCGAAATTTGGGTAAAAGTAGAAGCGACCAAAGCCCATCAGGCTTTCTTCAATCTAAACTATATTGTAGAAAATGCCGGTTGGTTTCCTTCCTACGATGTACGTGCAAAAAGCATAGACCAACCACTCGAAATAGCATACAAAGCCAATGTTCATCAAGACACGAAAGAAGATTGGACGAATGTAAAAATCAGCTTTTCTTCCTCCAATCCAAAAAGTGGCGGAATAGCTCCAGAACTCATTCCTTACTATCTAAATTACGGTTCCTTTCCTCCACAATATACCAAAAAATTCAATACGGTAAGCGGTCGCGTTGTGGATCAAAACAACCAAGCAATCGCCGGAGCAAATATTCTGATTCAAGGATCGAGCATTGGAACAATTAGCGATCTGGATGGAAATTATTCCATTGCAGTGCCCGCCAACGGTGGCAATTTGGTTTGCAGTTTTATTGGAATGAAAACTGCGGAACGCTTTATTGACAATCCCTATATCAATTTCCGACTGGTTTCAGAAACAATGTATTTAGAAGAAATAGCACCGGCGGCCGATTTTCGTTTTGAAAAATCAGCCGAAATGAGAGGAACCGAGATGCAAATGCGTGGAATGGTCGCCCCCACAACAAACAACCTAGTGAGCGCAATGCCTCCGCCCACTATTCAAGTTAAAAACCAAACCGGTTTTGCTTTTCAACTGGAGAAACCATACAGTTTGAAATCCGACAATAAAACTCAAGTAGTTGTGATGCAAGAAATGAAATTACCTGCCGATTTTCAATATTTCTGTATTCCTAAAATTGATCCCGATGCATTTTTGACTGCTTCGATTACGAATTGGGAAAAATTGAATTTGATGGAAGCCGAAGCGAATGTCTTTTTTGAAGATACCTATATTGGAAAATCATTGCTCGATGTGCGTGATGCCGGCGATACGCTCAAAATTTCATTAGGCCGCGACAAAAACGTTCAAATAAAACGCGAAATGCAGAAAGATTTTTCGAGCAAACAATTTATCGGCAACAAAAAAGAAGAATCCAGAGCGTGGACTATCCAGGTCAAAAACAATAAAAAACAGGCGATCAATCTTGTTTTGCTCGACCAAATTCCAGTGCCAACGCTTGAAGAAATTGAATTGAGTATTCAGAAATTAAGCGGCGCAAAATACAACAAAGCAAATGGAGAATTGAAATGGGAACTACGATTGGCTCCACTCGAAACCAAAACGATGGAGGTAAAATACACGCTCAAATATCCGAAAGACCACACTTTGATTTTCAATTAAGATGAATATTTACGACCGTCATATTTCTTTATTTTCGAAAGAAGAGTTTGAACTCATTCGGAACGCAAAAATTGCAGTGGCAGGCAGTGGTGGATTGGGAAGCACAGTATTGCAATTGCTGGCACGTATTGGCTTTGGGACGATTTATTTTTGGGATGCCGCCCGAGTAGATTTGCCTGATTTGAACCGGCAACTGCTTTATAAAACAAACGATATTGGGAAAAAGAAGACCGAAGCTGCTCTGAGTGAACTCAAACTTATCAATCCCACTCTCAATTTGATTGGCTTTGCCGAAAGACTGGAAAAGTTGTCAATTGTTCCGGAGGTGGACTTGGTGATCGACTGTTTAGATAATTTTGATTCGCGACTAAGTTTGGATTATTTGTTTTTTGAGCACGGAGTCCCGATAATTCATGGAAGTGTGTTTATGGAGATGGGACAAGTTACCACACTTCTGCCTGGAAAAACGCCGAATTATCAAGATACCTTTGGTGTTGAGGGCGACCAGGAAGAAAACGAGATAAAAAGTGTGTTTCCGCCAATCGTTACTATCGTTGCTTCCATGCAAGTTTCTGAAGCAACAAAATACATTTCGAACAGGCACGATTTGTTGCTTTTAAACAAATTGATGATTATTAACCTGAAAAAAAATCAATTTGAACTCTTTCCGCTTACCTAAATATAGGTATTTGGAATGATTTTTTTAATCCATAGTGTACTTAACTTTATCTTTGCCCATAAATCAAATTCTTATGCGAATAGCCATCCCTACAAACGACCGCGAGACGATTTTTCCCAGAACCGGACAAGCCAAATTATTTGCTATCTACGAAATTGACAGCAAAAAATCAATTTTTGTTGAATTTCGCGAAAATCCTCACAAGCACGAAGAACATGAAAACGACAAGGATTCCGCACACAATCATCGGGATATGGTTTTAGCAGTGAATGATTGCGATGCGCTTCTGGTGAAAATGGCCGGCAAACATCTGAAAGACGATTTTTCTGCTGCTAAAATTTCTCTTTTCAAAACGCAAGAGAACCAAATACAATGTGTGGCCACTTCATTTGCCAAAAATCCGGCTGCGCATCCTGAAATTTGATCTAAAGGTCTGTTTCTTTTATGAATGCATCAAAAGCTATTTGAATGTCTTTTTCGATACGACTATGAAATTGACTGAATGCTTGAACGAGTTTTTTCCCTTTTTCGGTTAAAACGGATTGTCCGCCATCTTTTCCTCCGCGGTGTTTCTCAAGCAATTCAAAACCCAACGCTTTTTCTATTTTTTTTAGATCGCCCCATGTTTTGCGATAAGTGATGCCAAGGGCTTCTGTAGCCGCCATCAAAGATCCTGTTTCTTCAATTTTTTGAAGAATTAGCCATTTTCCATCGCCCATTATTCCTTCTCCTTGCTTATCCGAAAGCCAGAATTTATAATTCAAATGGATTGATTCGTAGGCAAATTCCTGTTTTGGATCCATGGCTCTATGTGTTTAAGTCGTCAAATTTATTAAAGACTAAGGAAAGCAATCACTTTACCTCAGATTGTTATTCGTAACGAAGTGCTTCTATCGGATCTAGTTTGGCGGCTTTGTTTGCAGGTAAAAATCCGGAAAGTATAGCCACCACAAAACAAAGTACAACGCCCAATATTATCCATGCCCAAGGGATCAGAAATGCACTTCCAATGAGGTAAGAAACTACATTTCCAACGGCAATGCCCAAAATGATTCCAACTACACCGCCAATTTGAGAAATGACAATCGATTCGATTAGAAATTGCATTTTTATCATTTGGCTTGTTGCTCCCAGCGCCTTTCGAATGCCTATTTCACGTGTACGTTCGGTTACAGATACCAACATAATATTCATCAAACCAATGGCCGCACCCACCAAGGTGATAAGGCCGATAAAGATGGCTGCAGTTGTAATCATCTTCAGATTATCGATCAGCATTTCGGCTAAATTATTGCTTTGTTCGATGACAAAACTGTCCTCATCGCCAAGTCTATTTTTACGGATCACGCGCATCAAACCCGTTGATTCGCCCATGGCGGCATCCATTCGCAATGGATTGTCCACCAATACATTTACCCTGAAATTCTCGTTAGGACTTGGGAAATATTGCCGGACATTTTGAATTGGCAACCAAACGCTTCGGTCACCGCTAAATCCCATACTGCTTCCTTTTTCCTTCAAAACGCCAATCACTCGGTATTTTCCTGAACCTACTGTAATGATCTTATCTAAAGGGTTTTCGTTGTTCTTAAATATTGTTTTTACGATTTCGCTTCCAACCACGGCAACAGCAGTTCCATAATACACATCATTGGGAGTGAAATTTCGGCCAAATTCGATTTCTTCACCAGAAGTAGCTGCATAATTATCATCAACACCCATAATCCGAACATTCGGGTTAGTTTTTTCCGATCTATATTTAACCGTAGTGACACCTGAACCAAATGTGTAAACCGAAGTCACCGCCTCAAAAACGAATTGTTCTTTAAACGCTTTGGCTTCCGCCCAACTTATTACTTTATAATGATCGCCGCTGTGTCTTTTTCCGCCAATCTGAACATTCATTCCCCGATTCTTAACGGTAAAAGTATTGGATCCCATCGACATAAACTCTTTATTCAGAAAGAATTTAATCGCGTCGATAGAGGTGAGAATTCCGACCAAAGCCATGATGCCAAAAGCAATAATCAACACAGTTAATATCGTTCTTAAAAAGTGTGAACGAATCGATTCGAGGGAAATTTTGATGTTTTCTTTTACTAAATTATTCTTCATTTTATCGATCTTCTTTTTTTCCGTAAGCCAAGTCGCCCGCATCGCCCAAACCTGGAACAATGTATGCCTGAGCGGTTAATTCGTCATCGATGGCTCCTACCCAAACGCTCACCTCTGATTTCGAAAAATTCTTCTTAACATATTCTATTCCTTCCGAGCTGGCAATAATAGCAACCAGATAAGTATGTTTTGGTTTTCCGTCGGCAATCAACGCTTTGTAGGTGAGATGCATGGAAGCGCCCGTTGCCAACATTGGATCTGAGAGGATGAGAATTTTGTCTTTCAAATCGGGTTTGGCCATGTATTCCAATTTAATATTGAATGAACCATCTTTATTGTGTTTTCGGTAAGCCGAAATAAAAGCACTTTCGGCTTTATCAAAAATACTGAGCATGCCTTGATGCATAGGCAATCCAGCACGCAATATGGTAGCCAACACCAGATTGGAATGCAACATTGGAACAGTTGCCAAACCAAGCGGTGTTTGAACCTCTTCGGACTGATACACCAAATCTTTGCTGATTTCGTAAGCAAGCAAAGCTCCAATTCGTTCTAAATTGCGTCTAAAACGCAACATATCAGATTGAATATTCACATCGCGTATCTCTGCCATATATTGATTAAAAATGGAATTTGATTCTCCAAGATTGTGTATCATGCTTGTGTTTTTTTAACAATTTAGCTTTTATTGAACAAAACAAAGATAGTCAAATTGTGAGAATTAGATGCTCACAATTTAAAAAGGTTACGGAAACGATAGAGAAGAAAAACTGTCCGGCCTAAACCAAACGTCTTTTTGCGCGAAAAAACAAATAGGACTTTAGGATAGGTCTCAAAATAGCCGCCGATTGCAAGATATGTATCTGTGAATAGGAAATGGTTTGTCCGCCAAAACCAAGATAAAAACGGGCTAAGGAACTGTAATTGGAACCTTCAAAGTCAAAAACCAATTCTTTGTTTGCATTGGCTTCGATGAAAGCATTGAGCACAAAAGGCAGTGCTGCATTCTTTCGTGCATCCTTATCCGTTCCCGAAAATAAAAAAGTAAGTCTTTTGTGACTTCGAAGAAAAATGGCACCACAACACAAATTGTTCTCTGAGGTGTAGGCACCCCAAACTTCGGCATGCCCCAATTGCAATGCTTTATATACTAAACGCAACAACCGCGTGTAATCGGAAGGAGAAATATTTCCAAATTGGTCTGCTTGATTTTCATGAAAAAGGCGAATTATTGCATCCGGTTTCAGATTTTCAAAAATTGTTAGTTTTGCATCGGTGGCTTTTTTTAAATTCCGCTTGAGGTTGGTGGAGTATTTGTCGCGTAGAATTGAATAGTCGGCCAACAAATCCATTTCAATATTCTGTTTTGATTCTACTCGAAACAAGCGAGTGTATAGGCGATTGTGTTGATTGAGATTTAGGTTGACATATTTAAAGTGTGCAGGGATATTTTGAATAAAATTTTCGAGCAAAGAAGGAGTGATTTTAATTTTCGAAAACAAACCCAATTGTTGCGTAAATACCGGCTGATATACATATTTTATTCCCCATTTTATTCGATAGGGCAAAGGAAACACGGCATGATAATTGCCAAAAATCAACGCATCCCATTGATCGGCAACGCAATCCAAATACCAAGAATAAGCATAAATACGACCGTTTACACTCGAAGAAACGCATTCGTCCCACTTTCGTTTATTAATTTCTTTATTTGGATAATATTTAATCACGAATGGTGAATTTTGTTTAGCATATCAATATATACCTCTTGCCAGGCTTTCCAACGGTCTTGATCGCTCAACGATTCGTTGTGCCAAAGGCTAATAAAAGTACCATTTACCTTTTTAACTTCATCAATTAATGCGTGGATTATTTCTTTTGCTTCTTCAATTCCAACATCTTTGTAATCACGCAGCGTGCCATCCATCACGGCAAATGGAAAGACTTGAAGTTTGGTTTCTATTTCGTAATCCAAATCGTAAAAATAAAAAGGCGTACACAATCCGGCTCTAAAACCCGGTTCGGCCGCAAATCCCATGGTAAAATCTTCAGTGATATCCAAAGCCAGCAAATTCCGATATGTTTCGGGAAGATGCAGTTTTAAGAAATGTTGCCGACTGCGCTTAATTTCAACTTTAATTATTTTTTCCAATTCATGACTTTCACTTTTGATTAAATCCGTGTTTTCGTTGGAAGAGTATGAAGGATGTATGCCTATTTTTGCTCGATCAGACAATGATTTTACCAAAGCACGAAAAGTATTGTTGGTGGGCGAAATATTCTTATCAAACGGTCCCAAAAGAGAAAACAGAATAAAATAAACAGGCTTCAATTTATATTGATTTTGCAACTGAAACTGAAAATCGTAGGTGTCAAATGGATCTTTTTCACCCATGTATAACACCCGAAAACGCTGCCCCAATCGCTCCAAATCAAGATTCCACATCGATCTTAAAAAGCCACCTAAATTCCGGGTAAATCCTTTTTGATTAAACGACCAGGCTTGATCAATGTCGTAGGTAGGAATATAGGTAAATCGCTGAAAATTAGCTCCAAAATCGGGATATACATTTTGAATCAATCCAACAATTTCGTACGCCCAAATATTGATGACCGGTTTCGATAAGAATCCATTTTTATAGGCATAACTTTCGTGAGCAGTAAATCGACCGTATTCGTCTTTGCGGTATGGCATATATTCTTCATAACGACTTGCAAAATAAAAAGAAGCTGCAAAAACATCAAACGGGAGCAAACTTCCCTTATGATAAATAGGAAATGGAGCCGGAATATCCTTGTATTCAACCGCATTAAGTTCCTGCGAATTTAGACCGCTTTCGAACAGAAATTTTGATGCGCCAAAAAAAAGAGTATGGCCAAAAGAATTTGTTCCATAAACCATCTTTGCCCCTTCAAATTTATCGAACATTTCCTTATCAGACGATATTATGTATTCGACACGAATAATATCTTTAAAGAAAAGCTTAAAAATATAATTCAGTCTTTTGGAAATTTGCGCAGTGTAAATAAGTAGCATTCTTATCTATTTGTATTCAAAAATAAGCAATACCAACGAGAGTACAAAGTTTAAAAATTAAATATCTCTTCTAGAGCCAAACGCATCTGTATAAAGTAACTCAATTAAATATATTTCCACAATAAATTTAACCTATTGATTATAAATTACTTAAATAGCAATAATTCGCCTAAGCTCGATTAAAACATTTTAAACAAACACTTTCCATCATCTGGACAAATTCTAATCAATTTCTCTCGTTTTTAAAATTGAATCGTTAGGAATCAGCCCCAGAGTGCGCCTATCTTTGTGACACAATGCAAGGCTTTCGACAATTAAAAGAATAACCACCAGCTAAGGACTTTCTCATAGTTCATTTTTATTGGAAATTAGTTTAGGAGATGACACCAAAAATGTCATCTCTTATTATTTGCGAATCGCTCATTCGAATGCTAATTTTCTTAGTTTTGTTCAATGGCAAAAGCGAGAAAAATTTTATTAATCCGGCTTATTTTAGGACTTAATCTGCTTTTTGTATTCTTATTACTTCTAGCTTACCTTGCGCCTTATGTTCCGCCAACAATCTTATGGATATTTGTTATTCTTGGAATAATCTATCCGGCTTTGTTACTCATAAATATATTGTTTGTTCTGTTTTGGATTGTGCTTTTAAGCAAAAATTTTATTTATTCACTCATCACCATTTTAATTGGGTTTAGTACGATTAACAACCATTTTCAGTTCAACAATCGGCCAAACGAATCCGCTGGTGAAACCGTAAAAGTATTGTCGTTCAATGTAAAAAATCTTTCGAACAACAACGAAAAATATGCCGATAAGACGATTCGTTTAGCCATTCAGAATTATTTGGACAGTCAAAACGCTGACCTTATTTGTTTGCAAGAATTTCAAACCTATCCTACAAAAGGAGTCAACACAATTAAAGAATTTCAAGCACAACTTCAAAAACCTTATTGGGCAGCAACGCCATATTTAGAAAAAAGCCCCTTCAAATTTGTGGATTTATTGCTCATTCTATCAGATTTCCCAATCGTACATCAAGAAGAACTGCGGCATCATGGCAAGATTTTCGCTTTGATAGCAGACATAAAATACCACGAAGACACGCTCCGTATTTACAATCTGCATTTGGAATCCAATCATTTTGGGAAAAACGAATATGAAATTTTTTATTCGCCTGAAATCACTTCAACCGAACAAACGAGCACTCAGATTACGAGTTTGGTTGGAAAACTTTCGCGCTATTCCAAAATCAGGAATACGCAAGTAAATCTGGTTTTAGAAAATATAGAGAAAAGCCCTTACCCTATTCTTATTTGCGGCGATTTCAACGATACGCCCGGAACTTTTACCTATCGCAAATTGGCTGCCGGCCGAAAAGATGCTTTTGTAGAAAAAGGAACGGGTTACGGAAATACATACAACGGCAGACTTCCAGCTATGCGCATTGATTTTATTTTGAGCGACACGATTTTTAAAGTGAATTCTTTTGAAATTGGGCACTTTGAAAAATCGGATCATTTTCCAATTATGAGCACTTTTGATCTCTCTTTAAACTAATTTTCTAACCGAATTTCTTTCCTATTTTTGCACAAAGCTTTCAGCATGAACTTTAAACTTGATTCCACTTTTTCACCAACAGGCGACCAACCTCAAGCCATCGTTCAACTTACCGAAGGTTTGAGAAGAGGCGATGAGGCTCAAGTGCTTTTAGGAGTAACGGGATCGGGCAAAACTTTTACCATTGCCAATGTCATCCAAGAAGTCAACAGACCGGTTTTGGTTCTTTCGCACAACAAAACACTTGCAGCACAACTCTACAACGAATTCAAGTTGTTTTTTCCCGACAATGCGGTCGAATATTTTGTTTCGTATTATGATTATTATCAACCCGAAGCCTACCTTCCAAGTTCAAACACCTACATCGAAAAAGATTTAAGCATCAATGAAGAAATTGAAAAACTGCGATTGAGTGCCACCTCTTCCTTGCTTTCCGGACGAAGAGATGTGATTGTGGTTTCTTCCGTGTCGTGTATTTATGGAATTGGGAATCCAGAAGATTTTGCCAACAACCTGATTCTGATAAAAAAAGGAGATCGAGTAGAACGAAAGAAACTCCTTTTGCAATTTGTCGACAGCTTGTATTCGCGTTCGGAGGTTCAGTTCTCGAGAGGAACTTTTCGTGTAAGAGGAGATACGGTAGATATTTTTCCGGCATACGCCGATACGGCCTTTCGAATTGGATTTTGGGGAAATGAAATTGAAAGCTTGGAACAAATAGATCCCGAAAATGGAAAAACCATCGTTCAGATGGATCAAATCACCATTTATCCGGCCAATATTTTTGTTACCACAAAAGACAAAATGAAATCGGCCATCGAATCGATTCAGGACGATTTGTTCAAACAAATAGACTTTTTTAAAGAATCGCAAGATTTGACGAGCGCCAAAAGATTGGAAGACAGAGTGATTTACGACATCGAAATGTTGAAAGAACTTGGTTACTGTTCCGGCATCGAAAATTATTCTCGTTATTTTGACGGTCGAAAAGCCGGAAGCAGGCCATTTTGCCTTTTGGATTATTTTCCCGAAGATTATATCACCATCATTGACGAATCGCACGTGACTCTTCCACAAATACGCGCCATGTATGGAGGCGACCGTTCGCGCAAGCAAACTTTGGTAGAATACGGATTTCGTTTGCCTTCGGCCTTGGACAATCGCCCTTTGAAATTCGACGAATTCGAAGCCATCACAAACCAAGTAATT
>DYSK01000071.1 GCA_020718315.1 Draconibacterium orientale | reverse complement strand
GGATGGCAAGTTCAGGAATATCGGCAAATCTGAAATCGCTATTCTTTTCTTTGAGCATCCCGCCAAAACCATAAACAGCAATCCTTCTCGAATCGAGGTTGGCCATTGAAAGGCCGGCGGTTTGCAAATCGGCACCACTAATTTTGAATACACCACTTTTATCCACTTTAAACTTGTACCACTCCCCAGAATTCATGACAGATTCTGTGGAAAATTCAGCCTCTTTTTCAATGTTTTTCTCTGTTTCCTGAATAGGCGTGATCTCCATCGAAAAGGAAGTAAGAAACTCCAAAGAATTCAGTATAACATTGTATTTGATGGGGACAAACTCGATGATGGCCAGATTTTTATCAGCCAGATTTTTATAGCGAATATTTAGCTCAACGAATTCAGAGAGTGTTTGAAAAGCGGGATGCAACTGTTCTAATTTGGCAATTGGAATTAAATTGGATTGCTCATTGGAAAGTTCAATTTTCAATGCTTTTACATTTTTATCTATTTCCATTTCGTATCTGACGCAGGGCAAAACGCCATAAACTCCATTGTAAACAGCATCCTTAAATTGCAAAGTTGGAATTTGAGCATTTGCGGATTCCATAGCGCCAGAATTCCACTCCAAGCGGAACTCCTTGGAGCTATTTTGGGCAGATGATAGAGAGATGTAGATCGAAAAAAGAAATAAACAGCATTTTTTCAGCATCAATTTTATTGAGTTTAGGCTTGTTTGAGCAATTATGTTTTCAGGCACAATGATAATCAAATTTTAAAAATGTTTCATTGCATAAACCAATTCCAAGTCATATTCTTTGTACTTACAAACTGAAAATGAAAGGAAAACGATTTGATAAACAAAAAGTTTAACTTGATCTTACAATAAGAACAATGATTTAAACGTTTAAGCTTTGTCATTATTGTAAAAAAAGGCTTTATTTTCATGCATAAATCATTCGGGATACGAAAAATATTTGTATTATTGTTTCTTAAAATGGATGTATAATAGTTGATTCGCACTATGAACAGAAGATTTGTCAGAATTCTTATGCTTTTTGTCCTCGTAATTCTTACTGGAAAAGCGCAAACTCAAGACGTTACGCTTTCGCAGTTTATGGCCAATCCATTGTTTACCAATCCCGCGCTTGCCGGTTTCAACCTCGGTCCTAGAGCATCCATTGCCTATCGAAATCAATGGCCAAGTCTAAAAGCAGATTTCGTTTCTTATACTGCCTCCTACGACCAAAATGTTGAATTTTTGAATTCCGGTTTCGGCGCCTCGTTTTTATCTACAAAAATTGGCGGCGATGCATTAACAACAGCCGTAATGAGTGGCTATTACGCATATCAATTTCAAACTTCAAAACATTTACGCCTGAGCATTGGTCTTAGAGGCTCCTATTTTCAAAAACAGTTGAATTGGAATCTTGTGAACTCCAGCACCGATTACGATACCATAAAAGCATTAATCGGAGTCGGAAGTGGAGAACCTACAACTACCATTAATGATTATGACATTGCAATTGGCGCGGCTTTCGAATATAAAGAAAATCTGTTTGGCGGGCTTAGTCTAGAACACATCAATACTCCCAATGTTTCATTTTATAGCAGCGATACACTTAATCTCGGAATGAAAGTAAGTTTCTTTGCCGGAGGAAATATTGATATACGAAAGAAAACCGTTCGCGGCACTCATTATACTCCTATTATCATATCACCTTCCATTTATTTTCAAGCCAGAACAGGATTTCAACAAGTTAGCATGGGCAGCATGCTAAGTCGCGGAATGTTCTTTACCGGAGCTTGGTATCGGAAAGATTTCAATAACGAGGGTGCTCTGGTTGCGCTTTTGGGTGCAAATTACAAACAGTTTTCGATAGGATATAGTTTTGATTATTCCATTTCCACCGCAACCAATTTTGATGGTGGTGCACACGAAATCACAGTGTCGTTTCAGGTAAACAACGGATTACATAAAAAATACAAATCAACAAAGCTAGGGCCAGTGCCTTCGCCTAGGTTTAAATAAAAGAACATAAAAACGAATTATTTTAAAAATTTTAAATAATGTATACATTTCGAAAAATTGGAAGTTTGATTTTGACGGCGAGTATCCTATTTGCCTTCGGATCTTGCGGGAAAAAAAGCGGCAACGAATCTAGAACCACCGGATGGAAATACAACGATCCTGAAAACGGCGGATTTGAAGTTGCTAAATATGTAGAACAAGAAGCTGGACCAGGATTGGTGCTTATTGAAGGGGGAACCTTTGTGATGGGCGCAACTCAAGACCCAACCATTTTTACTTCAAACAACAAACCAACGCGAATCACTGTTCGCTCCTTCTACATGGACCAGACAGAAGTTTCAAATATCGATTATTTGGAATACTTGCATTGGTTGAGAAGAGTTTTCGGCAGTAAGTACCCCGAAGTGTATAAGAAAGCACTTCCAGACACTTTGGTATGGCGGCAAAAACTCGCCTATAACGAACCATTAGTTACCAATTATTTGCGTCACCCGGCTTACAAATACTATCCAGTTGTTGGTGTTTCTTGGGTTCAAGCAAATGATTTTGCCAAATGGCGCACCGACCGAGTAAATGAACAACGTTTAATCGACGCCGGAATTATCGGTTTGGATTTAAATCAACACGATGAATACAATTTCAATACTGAAGCCTATTTGCTTGGTCAATATACCAGTCAAGTGGAAGGCAAAAGCCCCATTGACAACTTAGCTTACAATCCGGAAGACGCTAACAGTCTGGAATTTCGTACTTCAAGAATCGAAGATGGAATTGTATTGCCAAGTTACCGACTTCCTACCGAAGCCGAATGGGAATATGCGGCTCTTGGTTTAATTGAAAATTCAGAATACGAACGTATTAGCCAACGAAAAAAATATCCTTGGAATGGAAATTATGTTCGCACCACCGACAAAAAATATTACGGCACTTTTGTAGCAAACTTTAAACGTGGACGTGGCGATTATATGGGCGTTGCAGGCGCGCTAAACGACGGTTCAGATATTCCAACAGAGGTTGGCTCTTATTTTCCAAATGATTTTGGCCTATTCAATATGGGCGGCAATGTGTGTGAATGGGTCATGGATGTCTATCGTCCGAATACTTTTGATGATTGGGATGATTTAGGAGCTTTTAGAGGAAACATTTTCCAAACACAAGTCCGCGATCAGAATGGCTTTGTTGATGTAAAAGATTCTTTAGGTAGAATTCGCTACCGCGATGTGACCGTTGAAGAAAGTGAAAATAGAAAAAACTACCGCAAATCGAACAATATCGATTATCTTGATGGTGATTTTGCCTCCGAAACACGTACAGACAACAACTGGAATTCGCAATCGCCAAGCGATACAACAAGAATGTATAACTACGGAAAAACATCTTTGATAAACAACCAAGCCAGAGTTTACAAAGGTGGCTCTTGGAAAGATGGTGCTTATTATTTAAGTCCTAGTGTTCGTAGATTTTTAGACGAAAACGAAGCAACAGATTATATTGGATTCCGCTGCGCCATGGATCGTGTTGGAAGTCCAATGAAAGGAAGAAAATAATTGTATAATCAAAAATAAATCAACCCCATTGGCGAAGGCGAATGGGGTTTAATTTTATTAGAATGTCGATAGAGGAATTACATCTGCTTTTTCTGACTTACCCAAAAGTTTGTACCGATACACGCAAAGAATTGAAAAACAGTCTCTTTTTTTGCTTGAGCGGCGAAAATTTCAATGGAAATAGCTTTGCCGCTCAAGCTCTGCAAAATGAAGCCGCCTATGTTGTAGTCGATGATAAAAATTATTGGGTCGATGATTCTCGTTATATCGTGGTAGAAAATGCTTTAAAAACGCTCCAACAACTTGCCCGCTTTCACCGAAATCAATTCAACATTCCAGTATTAGGAATCACCGGAACAAACGGGAAAACCACTACCAAAGAATTGGTAACAACAGTATTATCTAAAAAATTTAAACTCACTTCCACATCGGGAAATTTCAACAACCATTTGGGTGTGCCCCTCACTTTATTACAAATTACAAAAGAAACCGAAATTGCTGTGATAGAAATGGGAGCCAATCATAGAGGTGAAATTGCATTTTTGTGCGAGCTGGCTCGCCCACAGCTCGGAATTCTGACAAACATTGGAAAAGCGCATCTGGAAGGTTTTGGTTCTTTAGAAGCCATCAAAGAAACCAAATTGGCGCTCTACAAGGCTGTTAGATTAGAAAACGGCAAAGTGTTTTACAATGCCGACGATCCTTTTCTAACGCAAGCATCCACCGAACTAAATCGAATTTCCTATGGCGAAAAAAGCGCGAACGATATCCACGGAAAAACCACCAATAGTTTTCCTTTCCTTGAATTTTCGTGGGGATTTAAGAATACGAAGAGCGCTTTTAAAGTAAATACAAACTTAATTGGCGACTACAATCTTTCAAATCTGATGGCCGCTATTGCCGTTGGCATTCATTTTGGCATCGAGCCAAAATCTATTTGCGAATCGCTCCAAGACTATTATCCTCAGAACAATCGGTCTCAATTTGTGCAAGGGAATAACAATGAATTGATTTTGGACGCCTACAATGCCAATCCCGCGAGTGTAAAAGCTGCGTTGGAAAATTTTAAGAGCGATCAGCAGCCGAACAAATCGGTCATCATTGGCGATATGTTCGAATTGGGTCAATTTTCCGAGATGGAGCACAAACAAATATTAGATCTGCTAAAATCTATGCATTTCTCATCCACTTACTTGGTAGGCACCAGATTCAAACAATGGGAAGCTAAGTATCCGGATTTTGTTTTTTTCGAGAATACGGATTCTGCTCAAGCATTTCTAACTGATTTCCCTTTGAAAAACCATCGAATACTGATTAAAGGATCGCGCGGGGTGAAACTGGAAGTACTAATTGATTGTTTGAAATAATGGCACATTATCATGTTTTAGGATTGATGTCGGGAACATCGTTGGATGGTTTGGATATTGCATATTGCAAATTTTCATATCAAAATAAAAAATGGAATTACGAAATTCTGAAAGCCAAAACAATTTTGTATCCAACGGAATGGAAAAGAATATTGACAGAACTGCCCGTCAAAACCGCTTTAGAATTTGCCAAGACACATGTCGATTATGGCCATTTGCTTGGGATAGAGGTGAAAAAATTCATCGATCAAAATAAAATAAATGTAGATTTTATTGGCAGTCACGGACATACCATTTTCCATCAACCTCAAAATGGTTTTACTACCCAGATTGGCGATGGAGCCTCCATTGCAGCAGAAACAGGCATTCCTGTTGTCTGCGATTTTAGGAGTTTAGATGTGGCGCTAAAAGGGCAAGGTGCGCCACTTGTACCCATTGGTGATCGATTGTTGTTCGCCACTTCCACTTTCCGTTTAAATATTGGCGGTTTTGCAAATATTTCTTACGAGAAAAACGGACAAACTTTGGCTTTTGATATTGCTCCCGCCAATATTGCGTTCAATTTTTTCGCGAATCAACTTGGCTTGGAATACGATAAAAACGGAGAGCTGGCAGAAAAAGGAAACTTCATTCCAGAACTTTTCGATGCCCTCAACCAGTTGGACTATTATCAAATTCAAGGAGCTAAATCACTCGGGCGAGAATGGTTCGAAAAGGAATTTCTTCCCATTATTGATAGACAATTTGCCACGGAAGACATCCTTCACACCTTGGTTCACCATCTTGTTCGTCAAATCCGATGGGTAATAGAAAGAGCTGCGATTCCGAAAAAGAACAAAAAATTATTGATAAGCGGAGGAGGCGTGTTCAATCAATTCTTCATGCGTATCCTGGAATCGGAAATCCCAGTAGAGATCGAAAACAGTTCCAATTTACTTATTGAATACAAAGAGGCGATGATTTTTGCTTTTTTGGCGGTACTTCGAATCAAAAAAAAGACCAACACCTTGGCCAGTGTTAGTGGTGCAAAACAAAACTCAATTGGCGGAGCTGTCTATTTTATTCAATAGTATTTCGGTCTATTCATTTTCTGATAAAATTCAAAACGCACTTTTTAAAAATCAGAAAGTTTTTTCATTCTGACGTATTTTTGAGGTGAATCTCCATTTTTTTTAATAGTTTTGAATATAATTAATCAATCACCTTTTAAATTACTACTTATGAAGAAATTACGATTTTCGATATTCATGATAGCAGCCTTTCTTTTTTCGGCATTTCATTTACCAAAAGAAGAATTAAACATCGATTTTGAGAAATACACCTTAAAAAACGGACTCGATGTCATTTTGCATATCGATCGCTCCGACCCTATTGTCGCATTTGCGGTTCAATTTCATGTGGGCTCCAATCGCGAAGAAACCGGACACACCGGTTTTGCTCATCTTTTTGAACACATGATGTTCCAACGTTCAGAAAACGTAGGCGAAGATCAATTTTTCAGTCTTATCCAAAATGCCGGCGGAACGCTTAACGGCGGTACCGGCAACGACGCAACCACTTATTACGAAGTGGTTCCAAAAAATGCACTCGAAATGGTTTTATGGATGGAGTCTGACAGAATGGGTTATATGATCAATACAGTTACCCAGAAAGCGTTTGCAATCCAACAAAACGTAGTTCAAAACGAAAAGCGACAAATGGTCGACAATCGACCTTATGGTCATGCCGGATGGGTGGTAGCCAAAAATCTTTACCCAGTCGGACATCCATACAATTGGACAGTAATTGGTGAAATGGAAGATTTGTTCAATGCCAGCGTGGAGGATGTAAAAGCATTTCATAAAAAATATTACAACCCGAATAATGCAACCATCGTGGTGGCGGGCGATTTTGATAAAGCGGAAGCAAAAAAACTAATTAAGAAATATTTTGAAGAAATTCCGGCCGGTCAAAAAGTTTCCGACCCAATTGCTATTCCAATAAAACTAGACGCCACAAAAAGAGTTTTCCACGAAGATAACTTCGCACGAGCTCCTCAATTTCAGATGATTTGGCCTACTGTGGAGCAATTTAACGATGATTCCTATGCTTTGGACTATTTAAGTGCTTTGCTCAGTCAAGGAAAAAAAGCCCCTTTGTATAAAATCCTCGAGAAACAAAAAAAACTAACCACCAGTCCACGTGCCTACAACAGAAGTCAAGAAATTGCAGGCTCATTCAATATTATGGTGAATGCAAATGCCGGAGTAGATTTAACCGAAGTGGAAAAAGCTGTTTTTGAAGCATTCGATTTATTTGAAAAGGAAGGATTTACAGACGAAGACGTGGAACGAATAAAATCCGGGCTCGAAACCGATTTTTACAACAGCATTAGCAGCATTCTAGGAAAGTCATTCCAATTGGCTACATACAATGAATATGCAGGCAGTCCAAACTACTACAAGACCGACATTGCAAAAACAAAAGCGGTTACAAAAGCGGATATTCTTAAGGTTTACGAAAAATACATAAAAGGGAAAGCATACCTTGCCACTAGTTTCGTACCAAAAGGGCAAACTAATTTAATTGCTCAAGGTTCTGTTAAAGCCGATGTTGTTGAAGAAAGCATTTTAGATGCCACACAAGTCGCTATTCAAGAAGGAGAAGATGTAATTGCCAAAACAAAAACCAATTTCGATCGATCCGTTCAACCAACGAATGGAACTGATCCGCTTTTAAAACTGCCAACTATTTGGAGCGATCAGTTAAGCAACGGAATTCAGATATTGGGAATTGAACAGCGGGAACTTCCAATGATTCAATTCAATGTAATTTTGGAAGGTGGTCATTTTCTCGATAATTTAAACAAACCCGGTGTGGCCAATTTGGTAGCAACCCTGATGATGCAAGGCACCAAAAACAAAACACCACAACAATTGGAAGAAGAGATCGAAAAGTTAGGTGCATCGATCCGAATGAGCGCATCAAACACCTCCATTTTGATCAATGTGAATACTTTGGCCAGAAATTTCGAGCCAACAATGGCTCTTGTGGAAGAAATACTTTTAGAACCTCGTTGGGACGAAGAAGAATTTGCCTTGGCAAAAACATCTGTTTTAAATCAATTGGTTCGTCAAAAAGCCAATCCAAGCAGTTTGGCTCAAGCCGCATTTATGAAGCTGACCTATGGCGAAAACCACATTTTCGCATTGGATAGAAGTGGAACCGCCGAAAGTGTCGCTGCCATCACATTATCCGATTTAAAAGTCTTTTACGAGGCTAACTTCTCCCCTTCTGTTACTAGTTTTCTTTTTGCCGGCGATGTTTCCAAAGCGGAGGTAGCAAACGTGCTAAAAAGTTTGAATGAAAAATGGAAAACCAAAAATGTAATTTTCCCAGAATATAAACTTCCAAAAGCACTTACCGAATCGAAAATTTATTTTATTGATGTTCCGGGAGCAAAACAATCTATCATCAACATTGGGAATCTTTCCTTGAGCCGTACCGACGCTGATTATTACCCAGCTTATGTAATGAATTACAAGCTAGGAGGATCTTTCAATGGAGTTGTAAATTTGGTTTTACGCGAAGAAAAAGGATTTACCTACGGAGCACGAAGCGGATTTGCAGGCGGTAAAATTGCCGGTCCGTTTATGGCTTCTTCTAGTGTGCGTTCCTCTGCCACTTACGAATCGGTCGAAATATTTAAAAACCTTATGCAAGCCTACGGACAAGGAATTGCCTCCTCTGATTTGGAATTTACGAAAAATGCCCTTATCAGATCCAATGCTTTGGAATTTGAAACATTAGGCGCTTTATTAGGAATCTTGAGAGAGGTGAATACCTATAAACTTCCTTTTAATTACATTCAAAAACAAGAAGAGATTGTTCGGACTATGACTTTGGAAAGACATAAAGAGCTAGCTCAAAAATATGTAAATCCAAACCAAATGTACTATGTTATTGCTGGAGATGCCGCAACACAAATGGATGCGCTCGAAAAACTAGGATTTGGGAAACCAATTCTATTGAAAGAATAAACAGTTTTAAGAAAAAAAAAAGGATTATTCACTTGAATAATCCTTTTTTTTATCACATTTTTTGAAGGATAAGTCTAAATATAGATTTGATTAGTGAAGATGAAATAGTGTGGCTTGCAACCAATACACGCCAATTCCGGCAAAATAACCCATCAAAGCCAATAAGCTGATTCGTTTCATATACCAAATAAAATCAATTTTCTCCAAACCCATTGCAGCAACACCGGCAGCAGAACCAATGATGAGGATGCTTCCACCTGTTCCGGCCGTAAAGGCGAGCAATTCCCAAAATATTCCATCTACTGCATAATTTCCAACTTCCTGAATTTCATACATTCCCATTGCTCCGGCAACCAAAGGCACATTGTCGATGATCGAAGAGAGCAGTCCGATAGCCGTGTCGATGACATAAATATTGTTGTTGGTAACCTGATCCAACCATCTGGAAAGTGAGCCCAACTGACCAGCCGATTGCAAACTCGCCACAGCGGATAAAATTCCCAAAAAGAACAATACGGTAGGAACATCCACCTTACGTAAAATGCTCACTACAGTTAGACGACCTTTGTCTTCGCCTTCTTTCTTTTTGTGCAGCAATTCGGTTGTAATCCAAATAATTCCCAATCCAAGCAACATGCCCATATAAGGAGGAAGATGCGTAATCGTTTTGAAAACTGGCACAAACAACAAAGCACCAACGCCCATAAACAACATCAGTTTTCGTTCAAATAGGCTGGTAAATTCTGTTTGTTCTGATTCGTCTTGAACCGGTCGATACGCTTCTCCTTTCATAGTAAAAGAAAGAAAAATAACGGGAACAAGAAGAGTTGCCATACTTGGTAAAAAGACCATGAGCATAATATTGAGTGCTGTGATTTGGCCGCCAATCCAAAGCATAATAGTTGTTACATCACCAATAGGTGTCCAGGCTCCACCAGCATTTGCAGCCAAAACAACCATACTTGCAAAAAACCAACGTGTCTCTTTTTCGTCAATCAATTTACGCAAAAGGGCCACCATAACTATTGTTGTTGTTAGGTTGTCCAAAACGGCAGACATAAAAAAGGTCAGCAGACTGATTATCCACAATAATTTAACTTTATTGGTGGTTTTTATTATATCGGTAATAATCTTAAATCCTTGATGTTGATCTACAATTTCCACAATTGTCATGGCTCCAAGCAAGAAAAACAATATTTCCGAAATTTCTCCCAAATGCTCTATAATTTGATGATTTACAATAAAATCAATCATTCCTTGCTGAGTATTTGCATCCGGATTTGTCAATAAAAAATTATTCCATGCAGTGCTGGCGCCACTTTGAAAGATGTCGGTGGCTCCATATATATAAGCAACCCAAGTGAGCGTTCCAATCACCAGAGCGGTGGCAGTTTTGTCCACTTTCAGTGGATGTTCGAGCGCAATAGCAACATAGCCAAGAACAAAAATTAGAATCATTAAACTAGACATTATTTAAAATTTTATTGATGAATATTCTATTTGATATTTATGAAGGCAAAATTTGAATATCGATCTCATCTATGAGAATGAGAAGAAATCCAAAATCTAATCATGCCCCAATGCTTGCAATTTTTGGCTTTTCTGCATATTCCAGTACGGATTTGCTAATTTTCGTTTCCCACTTATTTGCAAGTTGCAATTCGCCATTTATAGGGCCGTTGTCAGTATGAACATCGTAAAAATCGATCGTATTTATATTTTTTGTTGGAATGAGGTAAGTGAATTGCAAACCTATTCTTTCGATCTCCTTATACGTTCCAGATTTGCTTTTAGTGCCCTTGCTCGAACTTACAACCTGACATTTCTTTATTTCTTTAAGATCGATGGTGCTATTTTGAATTTCCCCTTGTTTCTTTCTGACAAAAAACAGATGGAACTTTTCATTGTCCATTCCGATAGCGGCATTTTTTAATACATCGAAGTGTGCTATTTTACAATGCTGTACTGCTGCGATTTTATTCAGTTCGTCAATCAATTGCTTCTCGCCACCATTCGCGCTTCTAGCAATCAAAATAATTGGTAGGACAAAAAGTACTACTACGATCAATCCCACTATTGTTGTTCCTATATCCATTTTAATATTTTTTACTTATTACTTATACATAAATGATCGGATCAATGCTTAAAACAGCCAAGCTGGTTTTTAAGTATTGAGCTAAAACCCTATCAAGCCACTTGATTGTGCAAATGGCTGAAAAAAATATTATAAGAAATAGTGAAAAGGATATACAATATCCGTTTTCCGAAACTGAACAATTGTATTTTTCGAAAAATAGATGAAGCGATATACCGAAGCAAATTGCTTTAGATCAAGCGTTTTAGAGCTTTCAAATAAATGGTGATGATGT
>DYSK01000070.1 GCA_020718315.1 Draconibacterium orientale | reverse complement strand
GGATTGATGATAGGAGTGGAGAGCATAGAACCAAACGTGCCCCCATTGGTTATCGTAAAGGTGCCTCCGCTCATTTCCTCCAAACTCAATTTTCCATTCCGGGCTTTTACAGCCAAATCTTTGATTGTCAGTTCAATTTCGGCAATACTCAATGTTTCGGCATTCCGAATTACGGGTACAAGCAAGCCTTTTGGAGAACTCACCGCCACGCTTATATCGGCATAATCGAAACGAACAATTTCGTCGCCATCAAGCATCGAATTTATCTGCGGGAAATCGCGCAAAGCTTCTGTAACGGCTTTGGTAAAAAACGGCATAAAGCCCAATCCAATACCGTATTTTTCTTTGAATAGTTCTTTGTATTTCGTTCTGATATCGATAATTGGAGTCATGTTTACCTCGTTAAAAGTAGTAAGCATGGCCGTTTCGTTTTTCACTGAAACCAAACGCTGGGCAAGTTTTTTTCGCAGAAGCGACATTTTTTTTGACTCTTGATTGCGTGCGCCGCCCCACTAACTCAACGGACTTGTTTCTGATTTTTGCGTTGTTTTTGCCTTCGATTCTATATAAAACTCAACATCTTTTGTCCCTAAACGTAACGATTTGTAAAATTTGTTGATTTCGCTTTCGCTGATATTTTTTTCTTGCATCAGCTTGCGTGCCAAGGGCGAAATATGGATATCCGATTCCAAACTTTTCGGTTTTTCGCTCTCAACAATATCAATCTTAGTTTGTTCTTTCGCTTTGGGTTCTGTAGCTTGTGTGTCGGTTTTTGGCTCATAGGAGACTTTTGCCTTTTCGGCTACTTCAAAACTCGAATCAATTGTACAGGCAATGCTGCCCACACCAACTGTATCGCCTTCGGCAACCAAAAGTTTTATCTTCCCTGAAACTTCGGCGCTCAGACTCAATGTTGCTTTATCGGAATCTATTTCGGCAATCTCTTGATCTTTCTGAACAAGTGCGCCATCTTCAACAAGCCAAGAAGCTATTTGAACTTCGGTAATGGATTCGCCGGGGGTGGGGACTTTTATTTCTACAATCATTTTGCTTTATTTTGTTCTAATTCCAAATTAAATTGTTGCCAATTGTTGCCAATACAGGCCATTTTACAAATTGTTCCTATACGCGGACAATCTCCACACTCATCAAATGGTTTTTCAACGATTTTCCGCTGCTGTTTTTGATGAAATTTGCTCGATCCTGTTGCGGGACTTCCCGACGATGGACGAGCAACGATAAACAAATTCAAATGTTCCAACTCTGTACGAATAAAGGGGCTTGCGCCCATATTGTAGGGCTCCTCTTGAACCCACATGAGTGTTTGGGCATTTTTGTATTTTGTTCTAATTTTCTCTATCTGTTTTTTGGGCAAAGGATACAACTGTTCTATCCGAACGAGCGCTAAATCTTCATTTTTGAGGGCTCTCTTTTCGGTCAGCAAATCGTAATAAACTTTTCCGGAACAGAAGACTACTTTTCTGATTTTTTCGATCTCGGCGCTGCTGTCGTCAATCACTTCCAGAAAGCCGCCCTGAGCAAAATCTTTCAAATCGGAAACGGCCTCCGGATGACGTAAAAGACTTTTTGGCGTGAAAATGATCAGCGGTTTACGGAATTCTCTCTTCAATTGACGGCGCAAAATATGAAACATATTTGCTGGTGATGTGAGATTGGCCACTTGAAAATTGTTTTCGGCACAAAGTGTTAGAAAACGCTCCATGCGCGCACTCGAATGTTCCGGCCCTTGACCTTCGTAGCCATGAGGCAATAAAACAACCAAGTTGTTCATAACGTTCCATTTGTCTTCGGCACTGCTCAAGAATTGGTCGAAAATGATTTGAGCTCCGTTATTAAAATCGCCAAATTGCGCTTCCCAAATGGTGAGTGCATTGGGCGATGTCAAAGCGTAGCCGTATTCAAAACCAAGAACTCCGTATTCTGAAAGCAAGGAATTGTAGATAGTAAATGGCGCTTGGTTTTCGCTTATATGATGCAAAGGCGTATATGTGTCAACAGAATCGTCGATGGTGAAAACAGCATGACGATGCGAAAAAGTGCCCCTTTCAACATCTTGGCCGCTTATGCGAACCGGAATTCCTTCGTTTACCAACGACGCATAAGCAAACAACTCGCCCATGGCCCAATCGAGCTTTTGATCTTTGAAAACCATGTCGTGCCGAGCTTTTTGAAGACTTTCTATCTTTTTAAAGAAAGCACGATCTTTGGGTAAATCCGTTAATTTTGCAGCAATCTCTTTCAGAACACCTAAATCGACTCCTGTATTAGGCGATTTTTCGAAATCGGATTTCTTTGCTTTTCGAATTCCCGACCATTCCTTTTCCAGAAAAGAGGTCATTTTGGAACTTGTAATCTTTTTGGCACTTACCAACGAGTCTTCCAATAAATCATAAAAAGCAGATTCTGTTTTCTGTGCTTCATCCAATGTTATATCGCCTTGAGCAATCAGCTTATTGGCATAAATTACACGTGGGTCGTCGTGTTTTTCGATGGCTTTATACAAAACAGGCTGTGTAAATCGGGGTTCGTCGCCTTCGTTGTGTCCATATTTTCGATAGCATAACAAATCGATGAAAATATCTTTCTTGAATTTTTGACGGTATTCCATGGCCAAGATGGTGGTAAAAGCCACTGCTTCGGCATCGTCGCCATTTACATGAAAAACGGGCGCTTGAATGGTTTTTGCAACGTCGGTGCAATAAGTCGAAGTGCGCGCATCGAGGTAGCTGGTGGTAAATCCCACTTGGTTGTTGATGACCAAATGCAAAGTCCCACCGGTTGTATAGCCTTTCAGTTTCGACATTTGCGCCACTTCATACACAATTCCTTGTCCGGCAATGGAAGCATCGCCATGGATGAGTATTGGGATAATCGAATTTTCTGAAATAGTTGTTTTCTCATCATCAATTCGGGCACGAGTCAATCCTTCCACCACCGGATTTACGGCTTCCAAATGTGATGGATTGGGCGAAAGTACAAGCAAAACATCTTGGCCTTTTCGGGTTTTTGTTTCGGAAGTAAAACCCAAATGGTATTTTACATCGCCCAGCAAATAGGATTCTTCGTATTCGTTTCCTTCAAACTCGCTAAAAATCTTGTAATAGGGTTTTCCCATGATATTGGACAAAACGTTTAGCCGACCGCGATGAGCCATGCCAAGCATAAATTCCTGAATGCCCATTTCGTTTCCTTTTTCGATGGCTGCATCCAAAGCCGGGATAAGTGTTTCGGCTCCTTCAAGTGAGAAGCGTTTCTGACCGGGAAATTTCTTGTGAATAAACTTTTCGAAACCAACAGCTTGCGTGAGCTTATCTAAAATGGAATGTTTTTCGTTGAGCGTGAAATTTGGCGTGTTACGGCTGCTTTCCATTTTGGTTTTCAGCCAGGCTATTTCTTCCAAATTTCGGATGTAAACATATTCAACAGCCACCGAGCCGCAATATGTTTGGTCGAGCATGTGAATAATGTCTTTCAGTTTTGCTGCGCCCAAACCGAGTTTTTTTCCGGCCTCGAAATTTTTCTCCAAATCAGCTTCTTCTAAACCAAAGTTTTTATAGTCGAGCGAAGGTTCATAATGACGGCGTGTACGAACCGGGTTTGTTTTGGTAAACAAATGGCCGCGTTTGCGGTAATCTTCAATCAAATTGATCACCTTGTATTCGGACGAAGAAACGCTTTCGGCCTGTTGGGAGAAGTCGTTCTTAAAAAATTCGAATCCCTCAAAAAATTTTCGCCATCCATATTCTACCGTTTCCGGATTTTGAAGAAATTGTTGATACAAATCTTCAATTTCTTGTGGATTGGCATTCAAATAGGAATATTTATCTATCATTGTTGTGCAAAAAAATTAAATGGTATGAAATCGTTTATTTAAAACGATTATAAATTATCAACAAAAGTAAAAAAATATTACGAAGCAGAGAGCTAAAAATCAATACAAACCACAGATTTTATATCGATCGACGGTTAATCCTGTTTAAGTCGAAATCCTACGCTTTCCAAATCTTTCCAAAAGTTGGGATACGATTTGTTTACAACCGATGGATTATCAATTTTTAATTCTCCCAAAAGCATGCTCAATGGGGCAAAAGCCATTGCCATGCGGTGATCCGAATGTGAATATATTTTTGTTTTGGCTTCTAATTTTGCCGAAGAAAGCACGATTTTCTCATCCGAAACCTGGATAGAAGCTCCGAGTGCGCTCAGCTCTTTTTCGAGAGCTGCAATTCGATCGGTTTCTTTCAGTCGTAAATTCTGCAAGCCTGTAAATTCGCCCGAAATATTTAATCCGGCTACACTCACAATCGCTGTTTGAGCTAGATCGGGAAATTCATAGAAATTCATTTTGAAGGGGCTGATTTGCTTTGTTGTTTTGGTCAAACGAACGCCTTCGCTGGTAAATTCTGTATGAATTCCAAAAAGACTTCCTATTTCGGCCATCACTCGGTCGCCCTGCATGCTTTCTTTCTTCAAACCCATTAGTGTCAGGTCTAGCTCGTCTGCAAAGGCCGCCATTTCGTACCAATAGGAAGCGGCTGTCCAGTCCGATTCGACGCGATAAGGTTTTTTGTTTTGATAGCGTTGTTTTTCGATGGTGATGGTATTTTCTTTTCTTTGAATCTGAATATCAAATTCTTGCATTATTTTCAGTGTCATTTCGATGTAAGGGGCAGAACTAACCTCGCCCAAGAGTGTCAATTTCAGTCCATTTGTCATTTTCGGAGCCATCAAAAGCAAAGCCGAAATAAATTGAGAACTCACGGTGGCATCCACTTCTATTTCTCCACCTTTTATTCTTTTTCCTTCGATAAGGATGGGCGGAAAACCTACTTTTTCGGTATATTCAATATTTGTTCCGAGCTCTACTAATTTATCGACCAAAATACCAATGGGTCTTTGTTTCATTCGCTCGGATCCGGTTATATACGATTTAACGTTGATTCCCGAAGCGTAAGCAGTGATAAACCGCATGGCAGTACCCGAATCGCGCAAATCGAGGTTGAGCGAAATGTTGGTTCCTTTCAAATGCAAAAGGGATTCCAATGCCGATTTCATAATCAGCGTATCCGAACTTTCGGAGAGGTTTTCGATATCCAAATCTTCTTTTCCAAGAATGGCATCAATAATAAGCAGTCGGGCACTTTCGCTTTTTGAGGGCGGCAACTGAATTTTGCCAATAATATTTCTGTTTTCTTTACTGATTGTGAGAGCCATGAATAGAATAGCTTAATGATTTTACAATTTGTTCTGTGTTCACATTTACATCAATTGCGCATTTTTCAATATTTTCTAACAGACTAAAATTCAATTCGTTTCCGTTTTTTTTCTTGTCTTGATTCACCAGTGCAGCAATGGCTTTTAGCTGGTTTTGAGCAATGTTTAACTTTGCAAAATGGGTTTGGATATGTGACTCAATTTCTTTCAATTCTGCTTGTGGAAGATTTAAAATCTCTGCCGATAAGTAGGCTTCGGCAAGCATTCCAAAAGCAACCGCTTCGCCATGAAGCACGGGGTTTTGTGTATCCATAAAAAATGTTTCGATAGCATGGCCTATCGTATGTCCAAAGTTGAGTATTTTTCGCACTCCTTTTTCTGTTGGATCTTGATCGACAATTGCTTTCTTGATACGGATGGATGTTTCGATGTAAATTTTTAATGATTCTGAATTTAGTTTCTCGATGGAGCAAAGAGCTTTCCAATACGCTTTATCGGCAATAAGTCCGTGTTTTACCATTTCGGCGTAAGCCGACACCAATTCTCTTTGGGGAAGTGTATCTAAAAAACGAAAATCGATTGCAATCAACTTTGGCGTGGAAAATAGTCCGATTTGATTCTTGTATTTATCGAGATTTACACCTGTTTTTCCACCAATGGAAGCGTCGACCATGGCAAGCAAAGAGGTGGGGATATTCACGAAATCCATTCCTCTTTTGAATGTGGCGGCCACAAAACCGCCCAGATCAGAAATTAAACCGCCGCCTAGATTGATGAGGAGTGAATGCCGGTCGGCTTCTCCTTCTGTCAAGCTTTGCCACAATTGTTTTGCAATGTCGATGGTTTTGTTTTCTTCTCCTGCTTCAATGATCAGTAGCTCTGCCTTGTTTGCATAACGGCTTTCGTCAGCCAGAAGTGGGAAACAATGAGAATAGGTATTTTCGTCCATCAAGACAAAAAACTTGGAATAAGCTTTCTTTTCGATAAAAGCATCTAAAACCGCTGCTGCGTTTACATGGAGCAAAATAGGATACTCTTTATTTTTGATTTTAACGACTTTAGCCATGCAACAAAATTAAGTATTATTTAATCCGTAACCGTCGAATTTTAGCAAAACATTGCAATCGTTGATTCGTTTGGTCTTCTTGTTGTTTTAAAAAGTTGTCGGGAGTAAGAAAACAGAAAACGACAACAATAAAGTCCGATTTTCGAAAAGAGCGCCTTCCACTTAAAGCAAAAAAAAACTCCTGCCTAAGGCAAGAGTTTAAATTTTTTAAGAAACAACAAATCTAATTTGCTTTTTCTTCTTCAGTAGCTAGCGGTGAAACTGATACGTAAGATCTATGATTTTTCTTCTTCTTAAATACTACGATTCCTTCAGTTAAAGCGAACAAAGTATGGTCTTTTCCCATGCCAACATTTTCATCGGCATTGTGAACAGTTCCTCTTTGACGAACGATAATGCTGCCTGCTTTTGCAAGCTGACCACCATATATTTTTACGCCCAGACGTTTACTATGTGATTCTCTACCGTTTTTCGAACTACCTGCACCTTTTTTGTGAGCCATTTTTTAAAATTTTTTAGTTTTTAAATAATCAACCGTCTTATGAAAGAGCGATATTTTCAATTAGGATTTGCGAAAAATCTTGTCGATGCCCTCTGGACTTTCTATAGTTTTTTCTTCTCTTCTTTTTAAAGATGAGCACTTTATCACCGCGCACATGCCCGATGAGTTTGCCGGAGACTTTTGCGCCTTCTACAGTGGGGGCTCCGACATTAACAGTTCCTTCGTTGTCGATCAATAACACCTTGTTAAACTCTAATGAAGCGCCTTCTTCACTATCCAAACGGTGTACAAAAATCTTTTGATCTTTTTCAACTTTAAACTGTTGCCCTTGAATTTCTACAATTGCATACATTTTTTTATATTCTTAAGTTCAACTTTTTTGGGACTGCAAAAATACGAATATTAATTGATTACGCAATAGTTTTGTGAAAATGTACGAAATATGAAGAAACCGGTTTCAAATCCAGTAATCAATTAATTATCAATCCATTAATCTGTTCAATTTTTTCCGTCGATGTGGTTTTTGGCTTTTGATGTGGGGTCAATTTCCCAATCGGACTTCGCGATTTCTTTTAAATGGAGATTTTCGGTCTTTTCTTTCTAATTCCGTTTACGGTTTTAAATCTTTGAACGACAAAAAAAACAATCGAATCCCGGAAGGAACCAATTTTCTCAAAATATTAAAACATTCTTTTTTTGTCCACTCTAAAATCAAATAAATCCCAGCGTTGATAATGTCCTGAAGTAGCCAAATTCATCCGCTCAGCCAGAATTTTTTTATGAGCAGGCATATCGACATACAAAATGCCGCCCACATTAAATTGCGGTTCCAGCAAATAAAAGCCGTCGGGACCCACTACGCAACTTCCTCCATTTAAAACCAGTTCGGGTAATTTCATTTGCGCTTTTTCGGCTTCCAGCAACAAGATTGGCGGCAAATCTTCGGAGCGCAACAGTTGTCCAACCGAAACAACAAAACACCGGCCTTCAAAAGCATATTGTCGGCTTGCTATCTGATGCATTTCGTGTACTGTTGGCCACAGGGCAAAATGAATATCTTCGGCTTCGTCGTGCATGGCTTGGCGTGTCAAGGGCATCCAATGTTCCCAACATACCAAAGCGCCAAGCCGCCCATGGGGGGTTTTTACTGCCGACAATCCATGCGCATCGCCCAGACCATACAACAATTTTTCGGTAAAAGTGGGCATTAATTTTCGATGGTGATTCCGAACAATGCCTTGTTCGTCGATCATTAAAATAGCATTATACAAAGTTCCATTTCCTTTTCCCTGACGGATGGCTTCGTTGAAACCAAAGATTAGAAATACATTTTCTTCTTTCGCTGCCTGCGCTAATCGCTCCATGAATCGATCTCCAATTTCCATGGCGTTTTCAAACGTTTCGACCCAAACGGTTTTAATTGGCTCATAATTCCAGCGCGCGACATTGGGGATGTAATCGAGCCAAGAAGGATAACCGCCAAACCAGGTTTCGCCAAAAACTACAATATCGGCTTTCCCAACCGTAACAGCTTCATGGATTAATTTTAGTGCTTTTTCCACGCTTGCTTCGAGGTTTAAATAAACGCTTGGCTCTTGAATGATGGCTATTTTGGTTCCAGACATAGTGTTCGTTTTGGTTTTTTTCGGTATCGTCAAAGATAAGAAAATTGGTGTGTTGCAAAAAATAATTGAAAGAACGAAAAGGACTGAAATTATCGAAAAAAATCGATTTTGCTCCCGGATAATCAGTCAGATTGTCTTATATTTGCGCAAAAAATTAACACAGCATACATGGAGAATAAGGCTGCAGGGAAAATTTCCCAAATCATCGGACCGGTGATCGATGTTACGTTTGATCAAGTTGAAAACATTCCAAACATTTACGATGCGTTAACCATAACCACCGAAAAAGGGCATGTGATTGTTTTGGAAGTACAGCAAGATATTGGCGAAAATACTGTTCGTACAGTAGCCATGGATTCCACCGATGGACTTTATCGTGGAATGAATGTGGTCGCTACCGGGCAAGCCATATCGATGCCGGTAGGCGAAGAGATTAAAGGGCGTTTGTTTAATGTTACCGGACAAACCATCGATGGATTGCCTCCCATTTTTACCAGCAAATCGTATCCTATCCATCGTGAACCGCCAAAGTTTGAAGAACTTTCCACCTCAAAAGAAATATTGCTTACCGGAATAAAGGTGATCGATTTGATTGAGCCGTACTCAAAAGGAGGAAAAATTGGTTTGTTTGGAGGTGCCGGCGTTGGAAAAACGGTAATTATTCAAGAACTGATCAATAATATTGCAAAAAACTACAAAGGACAATCGGTTTTTGCCGGAGTAGGAGAGCGTACACGCGAGGGAAACGACCTTTTGCGCGAAATGATTGAAGCAGGAATTATCAACTACGGCCATGAGTTTAGAGAAGACATGGAAAAAGGAGGTTGGGATCTTTCGAAAGTAGATATGGAAAAAATGAAAGAATCGCAAGTTACTTTAGTTTTCGGACAGATGAATGAACCTCCCGGAGCACGTGCGCGAGTGGCTCTTTCGGGTTTAACTGTGGCTGAATATTTCCGCGACGGAGAAGGGGAAGCCAAAGGAAACGATATCTTATTTTTTATCGATAATATATTCCGCTTTACCCAAGCCGGCTCCGAAGTTTCTGCTTTGCTTGGTCGTATGCCTTCGGCGGTAGGATACCAACCTACTTTGGCCACTGAAATGGGATTGATGCAAGAACGCATTACTTCCACCAAACGCGGCTCAATCACTTCGGTACAGGCTATTTATGTGCCTGCCGACGACTTGACAGATCCAGCTCCTGCAACTACTTTTGCTCACCTCGATGCCACAACCGTACTGAACAGAAAGATAGCCGAATTGGGAATTTATCCTGCTGTGGATCCTTTGGATTCTACTTCACGGATTCTTAGTCCTGAAATTGTTGGTGAAGCGCATTATAGAACGGCACAAAGAGTAAAAGAACTTTTGCAACGTTACAAACAGCTCCAGGATATTATTGCTATTTTGGGTATGGACGAACTTTCCGAAGAAGATAAATTGGTTGTTCATCGTGCACGCCGTGTTCAGCGGTTCTTATCTCAGCCTTTCTTTGTAGCTACTCAGTTTACCGGATTGCAAGGTAAGTTTGTTTCGATCGAAGACACCATCAAAGGATTCAATATGATTATGGATGGCGAAGTGGATAAATATCCTGAAGCTTCTTTCAATTTGGTAGGAACAATAGAAGAAGCCATCGAAAAAGGCGAAAAATTATTGGGACAAAACTAAAAGTATGAATCTGCAAATAATTAGCCCAGACAGTCGGATTTTTGACGGCGAAGTCACGCTGGTGAAACTTCCCGGTATTGATGGCTCCTTTGAAGTGCTTGAAAACCACGCTCCTTTGATTTCGGCTTTAAAAAAAGGCGAAGTGAAAGTAATCAAAGCCGACAGAACGGTCGTCTTCTTTCCAATCAAAGGCGGCTTTATCGAAATTTTACACAACAAAGTATTGATACTTGTTCAATAAATAAACAAAAAATACGTTTAAAGCCTGAGTCTATTTTGATTCAGGCTTTTTTATGCTCCTTTTTTATGAAGAAACTACCTATTATTGCGCTCTTTATTCTCTCTTTTTCGTTTACTTCTTGTATCGAATTGGTGGAAGACATACGTGTTCTGCCCGATTTGTCGGGCGATTATCATCTCTATCTAAAACACAACGGTTTGGGTTTTTTGCTCAATTTTTTGCCCGAAAAACTGCAGACCGGAGAATTGGAAAAACAGATTCAGGAGCTGGGAAAACAGAAAGGAATCAGTCAGTTCAGCTATGCTTTGAATCCCCGGATGGGAAAATTTTCAGTCTCGTTTCATTTCTCGAATGCAAAAGATCTAACGCACGCTTTCTACAATGGCTTTGGAGTGCCGCATTATTTTTTTTCGAAACCATTTTTGAGGGTGACAGAAAACAAAATTGTGCGACCAAATATGAGTGCTTACTTGATTCGGTTTTTGGAAGAATCGAACCTAACAAGCCAAATCCCTTCCGAAAAACTATTGGATTACGTGAGCTATCGCTACCGTGTTGTTTGTCATAAAGAAATCGAAACGGTCTATCCACTTCCTACCCGACTCGGCTCGGATTTGAGGGAGTACAATTTGGTGATTCCATTGAAAGAGATAGTGCTCAATAACCGAAGCACCGCAAGCAGAATAGTTTTAAAGCATTAGTTTTATCTCGATTTAACCATGTTCAGTTTTGCCGGAACGGACAAATGTTGGTTTACCATTCGCCATTTCCCTTCTGTTTTTTTCAGTACACCGGTAACGCGAATTCCTTTGAATTCCATCGCTTGGTCTTCAAAAACGAAATTGTAATTCAGCTCTTCGTAGAACCACGCTATCTTTCCATCTTCGCTTATCCAAATGGACTGGTCGGTGATTGAAATAAGTGTTTCGTGGAATGTTCTGAATTGTTTCTTCAAGGCATCCTGAATCTCGTTCCATCCTTCCAGTTTT
>DYSK01000069.1:5735-11457 GCA_020718315.1 Draconibacterium orientale | reverse complement strand
TTCATGAGCAATGTCAAAAATCTGATTCGCAATCAGATCGCCATCGCGAAAATGATGATGCGTTGAAATGGTTATTCCATCTCTCAAACCGGACTTTATAAGGGCCTCTTTTAAGCTTGGCACCAATTTATTCCCATCTGCAGGATAATCAGCACACGAAGGAATGAATGGCGCATATTTTCGTCCGTTGGGCTTGTATTTTCCAACGCCTTGATAGGCGATGTGCTGTTCCCCATTAATAATTTCCGGAACAATACGTCCGGCAGCATTCGTAACTAATTTATCGTATTTTTTCATTTTTACTGCTTCGTTTATTCGCTATGCTTTTTCTTCCGGCAATAAGTCAGCCCAATTGGAAGGAAGTTTTCCCATATCCATGGCGAGTTGAATCACTTTTTCTGCCCGTTTAACAACCGGCGCATCAATCATTTTTGTTCCAATAGTTACCACGCCAAGTCCTTTTTCTTTGGCGGCTTTGAAAGCGAGCGAAATTTTTTTGGCTTTTTCAATTTCGAGTTCATCGGGGGCAAAGTTATCGTGAATGACCCGTATTTGCCGAGGATGAATGCAACCCATCCCGTTAAATCCAATACTTTTAGATATTTGCACATTTTGTTTTAATCCTTCCAAGTCAGCAATATCCGAAAATACCGAATCAATCGCTTGAATTCCGGCGGCAACGGCTGCATTTACCAATGTAGTGCGAGCAAAGAACGACTCCGTTCCTTCTGCCGTTCTTCGAACGCCCAAATCAGCAGTATAGTCTTCCAAACCAATAGCCATAGAGGAAATACTTTCCGTGGCCATAGCAATTGTATAAGCATGCATAATACCTTTTGCGCTTTCCAAAATAGGCATCAGCCAAATCGGATTTTTTTGTTGCAAATTGAATTGAATAGATTTTATTTTCTCATCAACGGCTCGAATCTGATCCGTATCTTCCACTTTTGGAACCAAAACAAGATTAATTCCATGAGGTACTATAAATTCCAAGTCAACGAGTCCTCTTTCTCCTTGATTGATTCTAACCATCCTTTCAGCGCCGTAAAAATTTAAAGAGCGTAAAGCATTTCGAACCAAAAAACGCGCTTCGTGTTTTTTCTCAAGAGCTACTGCGTCTTCCAAGTCTAAAATTAAGCCATTCGGATGATGAATCCCGGCATTAATCATCAAGCTAGGTGTATTTCCGGGAAGATATAAACGCGAAAAACGATGTTGTTCACGCGTACTTGATTTTTGATTTTGTTCCAGCAAAGGCAAAAGATATTCTTTATCAGAAATGACAAGCAATTTAATCGCTGCTTCTAATCGAGCAGCAATAACAAAAGGCAATGCGCCGCTATCGTCGAATAAAATATTTGCATTTACAATATCAAAAAACCGAATAATATCGAAAATTAATTCTTTGTTCGATTTCCCATACATGACTTCCACTTTAGAAGTGGTTTGAAAGTGAATGCCTCCTGAGTTTGTCAATTCAATTTCGAAAAAGCAATCCGAACGAACGCTCTTCCCTCTATTTCCTGTTTGTACTATTTCTGTATTTCCTACCATTTTATTCATTCGTTGGTTAGTAGCGCATTTTCAGCAATGTTCTCAGGCGATTTTCGTCCAAAGCATTTTGTTCTCCAAATTGTATTTTGCCTTGCTTTTTCAATTTCTCTATAATGATTTCTATACCGGATTCCGGAATGTTATAATCGCTCAAGTGCGTTTTCGTTTCGAGACTTTGAAAAAACTCCTCTGTTTTTACAATGGCTTGATCTATGGTTATTTCGTCGTGTTCTTCTGATAAATTCCAAATATTTTTGGCATAACGAAGCAATTTCTCGTGTTTTTCGGTGCGCATTACCTCCATCATTCCGGGCAAAACAACCGCCAAGGATTGCGCATGATCTAATCCATACAAAGCGGTAAGTTCGTGACCAATTTTGTGTGTAGCCCAATCTGAGGGAACACCCAAAGCAAGTTGTCCGTTTAAAGCCATAGTAGCCGCCCACATTGTATTAGAGGCGGTATTATAATCAAAATCTTTGAGAACATAATCGAATCCATATTCTATCAAAGTGAGTAAAACTGCTTCTGCAAAACGATCTTGAATCTCGGCTTGATTTGGAAAAGTAAGGTATTGCTCTAAAACATGAACGAAGGCATCAATTACGCCATTTGACAACTGTGTTTTGGGCAAAGATTTTAACACATTTGGATCGAGAACGGAAAATTTAGGGTAAACCAATGGGCTACCAAAAGCAAGCTTTTCATTTGTTGAATCGTTGCTGATAACCGAAAAAGAATTCATTTCCGTCCCCGTGGCCGAAAGAGTGAGAACAATACCAAAAGGAATGGCTGATTTTATTACTGCTCCTTTTGCGCAAATATCCCATGAATCGCCGTTAAAATTTACGGCAGCCGAAATAAATTTTGTGCCATCCACCACAGAACCACCTCCAACAGCTAACAAAAAATCAATATTTTCTTTTTTAATCAACGCTACTGCTTTGAGCAATGTATGATATCTGGGGTTAGGTTCTATGCCACCAAATTCAAAAAAAGTGTGCCCCGAAAGTGCTTTTACTACCTGATTGTAAATGCCATTCTTAAAGATACTTCCACCTCCATAAGTCAACAAAATTCGACTTCCGATTGGAATTTCATTCGCAATCGAGGCAATTTTTCCATCGCCAAAAATAATTTTAACCGGATTTCTGAATTCAAAATTGTACATGGTTTTTTTATTCAAAAATAGTAAATTTTGGAGCACCTACGCGGGCTGAATGAATCAAAATGAACACAAAATAACAATTGTAAAACAAAATGCGTATTAAAAAATATAACTTTGCTCTCGTAAAATGGATTATGCAACCAATCATTTTTAAACACAATTCCTATTCAATTCTACTTCTGCGACTCATTTCAGTGCTCGTATTGCTTAGTTTTTCGCGTATTTGTCTTTATTTTTTCAACCTCAACTATTTTGATAATCTAAGCCAAAGCGAACTCTTTTCTCTGTTTATTAAGGGATTAAGATTTGATATTGCGGCTTTACTAATGCTGAATTTTGCTTTAATCTTCTTGAGTACTTTCCCCTTTTCCTTTCATAAAAAAGATTTTATCGGATCATTGGTTGTTTATTTTTCGCTGCTTTTAAATGGCATCGCCATCACAGCAAACCTGATTGACGCCATTTATTTTCGCTTTACTTTGAAAAGAAGCACTTACGATATTTTAGATTTTCTAGAAGCCAATGTTGGCCTTTACGACATTTTTAAAGCCTTATTCTTAGATTTTTGGGCGGTATTGCTACTCTCTTTCTTCCTCAATCTATTGTTATTTCTGGTGTTTATGCGTACCGAAAGAAGATTTGAAACTCCAAAATTGAAACCCAAACAATTACTCTACAAATCTTTCCTTTTTTTAATCATCTTAGGATTTAGTATTATTGGGCTGCGAGGAGGCTTTCAGTTAAAACCTTTAAATTTAGTTGACGCCGGAAAATTAGCTTCATCAAAGCAAGTTCCTCTAATTCTGAATACACCATTCAGCTTGATTGTTACACGAGGTCAAGACCACCTAACTCAGAAAGAATATTTCTCAAAAAAAGAGGCCCTTTTTTATTACAATCCGGTTAAACATGACAAATCTGAGGCTTCTGATCGGGATTTGAAAAACGTTGTCGTTCTAATTCTTGAAAGTTTTTCCGCCAATAGGATTGGCTATTTTAGCACAGATTCTGCTAAAATTAGTCTAACTCCTTTTATAGACAGCCTTCTAAAAAAATCTTTAACTTTTAAAGGAATAGCAAATGGAAAAAGAAGCATTGAAGGCATTCCGGCCATTTTATCGGGAATCCCTACACTGATGCGTCAGCCATTCTTAACCTCTATTTATGCTAACAATCATTTGTCGGGTTTGCCCCGAATTTTAAAAAAACAAGCCTATACAACCGCTTTTTTTCATGGTGGAAAGAACGGAACCATGAATTTGGATTCGTATGCTGAGAAAGTTGGTTTTGATTCCTATTTTGGAATGACAGAATATGCCAACGACAAAGACTATGATGGAAGTTGGGGAATTTGGGATCACGCGTTTTATCCTTTTTTCAAAAACAAACTTGACCACTTTGCCCAGCCATTCTTGGCTACATTTTTCAGTTTATCGTCGCATCATCCTTATCATATACCAAAAGAATACGAATCGAAATTTGAAGCAAACAACCCTTTGGATGAGAGCTTGGCTTATGCCGATTTTGCTCTTTCTCAATTCTTTAATAGTGCCAAAGACGAAAAATGGTTTCAAAATACACTTTTCATTATCACAGCAGATCATTCAGCCGAACTCTTAGGAACGGCAGATTCCAGCAATTTGATTCATTTTGAAATCCCGATTGCATTTTACAGCGTTCAGGATACATTATTAATAAAAAGACCACACCGAGCAACGATTCAACAAAGTGATATTTTTCCAAGTATTTTGGATTACTTGAATTTTCCAGACACCATCATTGCCTTTGGAAACTCCGTTTTCGACACGTTGGCGCCAGATTTTGCGCTTTATTTTCTGAACGAAACCTATCACGGAATTTATTCAGAATCCACCTTCGATTTTGATGGCAATGAATTCTCCTTTTCAAACAAGGGAAAAATTTCAATTCAAAGAAAGGAATCAATCGAAAAGCAAACAAAAGCACTCATTCAGAATTATGCTGACTTTATGATTCACAACAAGTTAGTTCCCGGTTCCAATGAAAAAGAAAATTAGAATAATCATCAACCCGATAAGCGGATCCGGTAAACATAAAAAAGCCGAAGAAGCAATTAGAAAGTTTCTAGACTCAAACAGCTTTGATGCAGAAATCATACTCACCAAGCAAAAAGGAGATTTTACCACACTCTCACGCCAAGCCGTTGAACAAAATTATGCTGCCGTAATTGTTGTTGGTGGCGACGGATCGATAAATGAAGCAGTGCAAGCGCTTAATGGAAGTAATACAGCTTTGGGAATTGTACCCTTTGGGTCGGGGAATGGCCTAGCCAGGCATTTAAAACTTCCCTCCTCGCTAAAAAAATCCATTGAATGTATTAACCGCTTTCAATTTCAAAAAATTGACACTGCAAACGTAAACGATTACACTTTTGCAAGTATTTCAGGTTTCGGTTTCGACGCACACATTGCGCAGCTTTTCATCAAAACAAAAAAACGCGGATTGTGGAATTATGTCAAAATAACCTTCAGCGCTTTTTCTCGCTTTTCTAACCAAGATTATACTTATATTTTGGACGGAAAACGTTTCAGCAAAAAGGCATTTATGATTGTAATTGCCAACTCCAATCAGTTTGGAAACGATTTTATTATTTCGCCAAAAGCTTCACTTATCGACGGCCTTTTGGATATTTGTGTTGTACAAAAACCAAAAATGTATCAAATTCCATTTTTTCTTTTTCAGGTTTTATTTAAAAAGGCACATCTTTCTAAATTGATCGAAATCCAAAAGGGGAAAGCGGTTCAATTGGAATTGAAAAATTCGACGTATATGAATATAGACGGAGAGTCGTTGGAGCTGAAAGGGACAATCCGAATAAGCATAAATCCATTATCTTTGTTAGTGATTTCATAATATAATTAAGGATGTTGAAAAATAAGAAGAACAAAGGAATTGTTGGAAGTATAATGTATTCGACCAATCCGGATTTCGGTTTTGAGTACGAAAAAGAAGCAGTAACGC
>DYSK01000069.1:0-5635 GCA_020718315.1 Draconibacterium orientale | reverse complement strand
ATGTATTCGACCAATCCGGATTTCGGTTTTGAGTACGAAAAAGAAGCAGTAACGCTCGCCGCAAAGGAGCAAGATTTAAAAATTTGGCTGGATAAAAAGCATCGTGGCGGCAAGCAAGCCACTGTAATCAAGGGATTTGTTGGCAATGAAGAAGACTTGAAAGATTTAGCCAAAATTTTGAAAACGAAGTGTGGCGTTGGCGGCTCGGCAAAAGATGCTGAGATAATTATTCAAGGCGATTTGCGCGATAAGGTTTTGGAAATACTTATAAGCTTAGGTTACAAAGCAAAAAAAGCCGGAGCATAAAAAAAGCCTGAATATCAGGCTTCCTATTTAATATTCGTCTTCGTTAAAGAAGAAATCTTCTTTTGTTGGGTAGTCAGGCCACAAATCTTCTATTCGTTCATAAATTTCGCCTTCGTCTTCAATTTCCATCAAATTTTCAACTACTTCTTGCGGAGCACCCGAACGAATACAAAAATCAATTAACTCTTCCTTAGTTGCTGGCCAAGGTGCATCTTCTAACTTTGATGCTAATTCTAAGGTCCAATACATAATTTTTCGTTTTGCAATTTTTGCAAAAGTAATTTTTTTTTTCAAAAAAACAAGCACTCATTTTTTTCTTTACACAAAACGTTTACAACGTTGATATACAGCAGTTTTTATTATCTTTTTTTCTAAAGTCAAGACCGATTTTTAAAAGATTCCAAAAGTTGATTCGGCAAATTATTCCTATTTGATCCATAAAGCTGAATTACGCCGATTTAATGCCTAGAATCGGCGGCAAATTTCTTCAAATAATCAGGGATTTGATTGTAAGTATTTGAAAATGTTGGAATAATATTTCCTTGCCCTTGCTCCTGAATTATTTTCATTCCTTTTTCGGGATCAAAAAAGAATTTCAAAAATTCCTTTGCCAATAAAGGATTGGGGGCATTTTTAATCTGAGTAATCCCATACACTATTGGGCTCCCTTTTAAATTCCAAAATTCACCCGGTTTCTCTCCCGAAATCTCAACGACCGAATTGGCATACCATTGTTCAAGAAACGGACTTGAAAGATTCACAGAATCGCTTAAAGAGATGTATTTCAATCCATGCTGAATGGCGACCGATTTGTAGATAAGAATATAATCTATCGCATTGGCTTCGAGCATTCCCAATAAATCAACTTCCTTGGGACGTATAAAATTATTGTCTTTTTCGAGTAGTTTTACTATTTGCGGATTCTCTTCTGTGATTGCCGTTAACTTTATTGTCATCACTGACCGATAACCGCAAGGGTCGGCATTAGGATCAGAACGGCCGTAGATTACTTCTGGTTTATTCAATATTTTGTACCAATTCTCAGCATTAATTTCGTCGGCTAAACGCGATTTATCGGTGAAAGCAATAATCATTTCATTCGAGGCAAAGAAAATATTCCACTCGGCAAAATTAGGAATCAAAAAACGATCAATTACCGCTGCATCAGCCGAAGCCATTATATCACACTCCTTTTTTAGATCAGTAATTTTTCTTGCACAAGCCACGCTTCCTGCAGCTTCTAACAGTACATGCACTCTCGGATTTTCTTTTTCAAACTCTTTGGCAATCAGTTTAAATGGAACCGACAAAGACCCTGCATGAAATATTATCAAATCGCCTTGTGGAGTTGTCGACTCATTTGATTTATCCGTATTCTTACACGAAAAAAACAGCAAGATTAAAGAAAGCAATACAATTTGTCTGTTCATGTTTCTAATTTTTTCGTTATGCAAAATTATACATATCGATTGTAAACACCAGACAAAAAACGAAAAAAATTATCTATGGAAAAAACAAAATTGCCGAACTTCTTATTTGTTGAAGTTGTTAATTTTCACGAAGAATCACCTCATCGTACTCTATCTCAAAGGCCATTTTATGTTTGGCTTCTTCTTGTGCCAATCCGATGAAGAGCGATTTCAGTGCCGTATTTTCGGTTTGGGATGCCAATTTTATATACAAGCGATAGGCTGCCTTTTCGCGTTTCATAGCTAAAATCAGCGCATCTTGATAACTCATGTCGACCGTAAAAGCTTGCCTAATTACATAATCGGCAATTTTTAGGTCTAAAATTGCTTTTTCTTCTAATTGTAAACCGCCTTCTTTTTTAACAAGCGTTAATTTTTCTTTGTGCCCTATTTCTTCATTTGCATAAACAGTAAACGTTTCGCGAATACTTTTGTCTTTGGCAATTTCGGCTAATTTAAAATAAAAATCAGCTGCATTTTGCTCATTTTCAATGGCAAAATCCAATATTTCATTGGTAGTTTGGAAATTCTTCATTCTTTTTTTATTTGAGCCATAAAGATAGCGGTTTTCAATATTATAGATGCTTGTTTAGATAAAAAACCCACTAACTTTGTCAAAAAATTCAGCATGTCAAAAATTCGTATAGCAATAAATGGATTTGGTCGGATTGGCCGAGCAACTTTTAGGCACCTTATTCTGCATAAAACTATTGAAGTTGTGGCTATCAATGATCTTTCAGATACTTTAACCTTAGCTCATCTTTTGAAGTATGATTCCGTTCATGGATTGTTAAAAGCCAAAATTTCCTATGACAAAACACATTTAATTATAAATGATTTTTCTACTTTAGTTCTAAGAGAGAAAGACCCGGAAAAACTACCATGGAAAGAGTTAAATATTGATATAGTGATAGAATCGACCGGATTGTTTGCATCAAAAACCGGGGCTGAAAAACATTTAATAGCCGGAGCAAAAAAAGTGATTTTGTCGGCACCGGCAAAAGGCGAAAGATGCGAAGAAATTCCATTTGTTGTTTTAGGTGTGAACAACGAAGTGATTGAAAAGGCCGGGAATATTATTTCCAATGCAAGTTGTACGACGAACAATGTTGCACCATTAATTAAAATTCTGGACGAAAAATGGGGAATTGAAAAAGGCTTTATAACCACGGTACACAGTTATACCAAAGACCAAAATATATTAGACGGTCCGCATACAGATTTGCGTCGAGGCCGAACAGCAGCAGAAAACATAGTGCCAACCACTACCGGGGCGGCTAAGGCAGTTACACGAATTTTTCCTCATTTAATCAATAATATTGGAGGAGCAGGAATTCGAGTACCGGTTCCGAATGGATCTTTAACAGATTTTACCTGTACACTACTAAATCCGGCAAGTGTAGAAGAAATTAATGCTGCTTTCAAAAACGCATCAGAACAGGAGCTCAAAGGAATTTTGGAATATACCGAAGATCCCATTGTTTCGCGAGATGTGATTGGGAACAGCCATTCTGCTGTATTTGATTCTTTATTAACGGCAGTTTTGGGCGATAAAAATAAATTGGTAAAAGTGATTGCTTGGTACGATAACGAAATAGGTTATTCTTCGCGATTGGTAGAATTAGTTGAACTATTTGCTCAAAAAAATTGATTTTACGGTTTAAAAGTATTCCTTTTCCGTACGGAAAAGCATTTTTTTCGTTTCACTCCTTTAATAACTGTAACAAAAAACCCGCACCAAAAAATGGATGCGGGTCGATTGAATAGTATCAGAAAAAATCTTAACGATGACCTAACATTTTTCTTGGGTCAACGATTTTGGTAAATTCCTCCTCTGTTAGATATCCCAATTCCAGGGTTGCTTCGCGAAGTGTTGTGCCTTCGTGGTGCGCTTTTTTTGCAATTTTTGCGGCAGCTTCGTAGCCAATGTGCGTATTCAAAGCCGTTACCAGCATAAGCGAATTGGCCAGATTTTTCTCAATAAATGGCAAATTGGCTTCAATTCCCACGGCAGCATTGTCGTTGAACGAAACGCAAGCATCGCCCAATAGACGAGCAGATTGCAGTAAATTGGATATAATAACCGGTTTAAAAACGTTTAATTGAAAATGCCCTTGCATTGCACCAATGGTAATTGCAGCATCGTTTCCAACCACTTGAGCGCAAACCATTGTTAGAGCTTCGTTTTGAGTAGGATTTACTTTTCCGGGCATGATAGATGAGCCGGGTTCGTTTTCGGGAAGATGAATTTCCGAAATGGCGCAACGGGGGCCGGAAGCCAACAAACGAAGATTGTTTCCAATATGCATCAAACTCACAGCCAACGTTTTGAGTGCGCCGGAAGTTTCAACCATTGCATCGTGAGCCGAAAGAGCTTCATATTTATTTTCGGCCGTAACAAATGGATATCCGGTTAATTGAGCGATGGCTTCGGCTACTTTAACATCGTAGCCTTTGGGTGTATTCAATCCGGTTCCTACGGCTGTTCCGCCTAAAGCCAATTCGGCTAAGTGAGGCAAGGTATTTTTCAAAGCGCGCAATCCATGATCCAACTGAGAAACAAATCCGCTGAACTCATCACCCAATGTCAATGGAGTTGCGTCCATCAAATGTGTACGGCCTGTTTTTACAATATCCTTAAACTCGTTGGCTTTTGCGGCTAAAGTATTGCGCAATAATTCTACTCCCGGAATGGTAATATCAGCAATCACCTTGTAAGCGGCAATGTGCATGGCCGTTGGAAAAGTGTCGTTCGAAGATTGCGATTTGTTCACATCGTCGTTGGGATGAATCAATGGTTTTCCTTCGCCCAGTTTATTGCCGGCCATAACATGTGTACGATTCGAGACAACCTCGTTCACATTCATATTGGACTGCGTTCCGGAACCAGTTTGCCAAATTACGAGCGGAAACTGATCGGCTAGTTTCCCTTCTATAATTTCGTCGGATGCTTGTGCAATCAGGTTTTTCTTTTCCTCTGAAAGCACGCCTAAAGCGTGATTTGCTGTGGCGGCTGCTTTTTTCAAATAGCCAAACGCTTGAATAATTTCTTTTGGCATAGAAGCTTCTTCGCCAATTTTGAAATTCGATTTTGAACGTTGTGTTTGTGCACCCCAATATTTATCGGCAGGAACTTCAACGTTTCCCATGGTGTCTTTTTCTATTCTATATTCCATTTGTTTGATATATTTATATGTATTAATTGGTCTATTTTTAATTGAGCTTAAAAAAGTTTTTCGATGTTCTCTATTGGATCACCAATCACAGCTAAATGATCTTTAACAACAATCGGGCGTTGGATAATTTTCGGATTTTCTATCATAATTTTAATCCATTCTTTATCACTAAATGTCTTTCCCTTTAATTCGGATTTAAAATATTCTTCCTGTTTCCGAATTATTTCCTCGGGCTTTTTCTTCAACATGATTAAAATATCCGTCAAATCTTCAACAGTAAATGGATCTTTGGTCAAATACTCTTTGATTTCGAAGCTTTTCGTATAGGTTTCCAATGCTTGCAAACCAGCTCGCGATTTCTTACACCTAGGATTGTGATAAATGGTAATCATACAAAAGATTCGCTTTGCATTTAATTGGATTCAAATTTAGAAAATTATCGGCTCTGCCGGAGATAAATTTGATAAAATAGAGCAGATATAAAATAGAAATACGTCAGCTTTTTTAAATTTCTCTATGTTTGCAAAAAATTGAACATGAGTTTGATCGACTTTTTTATCTTAATCACTTCGGGAATAGCAGTAGGATTTATCAATACATTGGCGGGCGGCGGGTCCACCATTTCTTTGTCGGTATTGATGCTGTTGGGCTTGTCGCCCACCATGGCCAACGGCACAAATCGCA
>DYSK01000068.1 GCA_020718315.1 Draconibacterium orientale | reverse complement strand
AACCGCCAATCCGATGTTCTAGGCCTGGAGTTCCAGGAATAGCCCATTCGCGCACAAGATTCTCTGGATTTCGCAGATAAGGCATGTATTTTTCGGTTCCTTGTTTGGCAATTGGGGCGTTTATTTCTGGATAATCTTTCATACTTGGAATTTTCCATGGCTGAGAGCCGTTGGCCAAAAAACCATCGGTCAACAGAATAACAGGAGTCATGTGTTCGAGGGCAATTTTTCCAGACTCAAAAGCATAGTGGAAACAATTTGAAGGCGTGCTAGCTGCAATCACCACTGCAGGACTTTCTCCATTTCTACCATAAAGCGCCTGCAACAAATCCGATTGCTCCGTTTTGGTAGGCAAACCTGTCGAAGGTCCACCACGCTGAACATTTACAATCACAAGAGGAAGTTCGGTAATTACCGCCAATCCGATGGCTTCTGATTTAAGTGCTAAGCCCGGACCGGAAGTGGTTGTAACCGCAAAGTTGCCGGCAAAAGCAGCTCCAATTGCGGAAGTGATTCCACCAATTTCATCTTCGGCTTGGAAGGTTTTAACGCCTAAGTTTTTCAATTTCGACAACTCTTGCAAAATATCTGTAGCTGGAGTTATTGGGTAAGATCCGCAAAATAATGGCAAGTTGGCCTTTTCTGCTGCGGCAGCCAATCCCCAAGCGGTGGCGGTATTTCCATTGATGCTGCGATAAGTACCGTTGTCGATGTCTGCAGCAGCTACTTTGTACGGTGTAAGTTCTTGAACATTGTATCCATAATTGAAACCAGCTTGTAAAACCATTTTGTTGGCTTCTACTACAGCAGGAACTTTTTTGAATTTTGACTCGAAGAATTTTTCGGTAAAAGTTAGTTCTTTATTGAATAAATAAAAACAAATACCCAACGCAAACATGTTTTTGCTTCGCAAGATGGTTTTGTTATCCATTCCTGAATCTTTTAGAACTTCTTGAGTCATAGAAGAAATAGGAGCCGAAATTAAGTTAAAACATTCAAGCTTATCTTCTTTAATTGGATCGTCAGTTTTAAAACCGGCTTTCTCTAGGTTTTTTGCGGTAAATGCATCGCGGTCAATGATAATTGTACCACCGCATTTTGTCCATTTAGCATTTGCTTTCAAAGCAGCAGGATTCATTGCTACCAATACATCGGCATAGTCGCCCGGAGTATGAATGTTGTGGCCAAAATGAACTTGGAATCCAGAAACACCTCCAACGGTACCTTGAGGAGCTCTAATTTCTGCTGGATAATCCGGGAAGGTACCTATGCCGCTTCCCATTAACGCAGCGGTGTCGGAAAATAAAGTTCCCGTCAACTGCATTCCGTCACCTGAATCGCCCGAAAATCGAATTACAACGTGGTCGAGTTCAATAACTTTATCTATTTTCTCAGTCATCTGAATTTAGTTTTTTTGATGGCGCAAATGTAGCGGTATTTTTATTTTAAATCCCTATTGTCCTTTTAACAATTTCTTAATTTAGAAAGAGTATAAATCTTTTCTTTTCTGAAAATTAATGTTTAAGGAAAATCTAAATTATTTATACCTTTGTCGCCTAGAAAAAGAAATTTTTAACACAATAAAATTTATTATTATGGCTTATGTAATTAATGATGATTGCGTTGCTTGTGGAACATGTATCGATGAATGTCCTGTTGAAGCAATTAGCGCAGGGGATATTTATGTAATCGACCCAGATATTTGCACCGATTGTGGTTCTTGTGCTGATGTATGTCCTACTGAGGCTATTCATCCTGAATAGTACAAGGATTTCGATTAAAAAAAGGAGCTGTTGAAATTTTAACAGCTCTTTTTTTTTGATGCATTGTTCGCTTAAAAATTAAAATCAATCATTTGCTAAATAATCGTGTACGTTGGTCATCTTTTTCGGTTTGATGTAGTCAAAGATTTTAAATTCGTGAAAAATTAATATTCACACTAATCCTTTTTTTTGACGCATTAATTGAATTTCTCCCCAATCCCCCCTCTCGAAAAGCAAGTTCCCCCAACTTGCTTTTTGTTTTTTGGATTTTGCCGCTTTCTTTCATTAATTAAATCGTTTTCTAAATACAATAGCTCTTTATAACAATAATTTGAAGGAGTTAGAGATTCGATCTTTTGAATGGCTGATTGGATTCTTGTCGGCCTTAAAACGACTTTCAATCGAACTTGTATAAAATAGATTTGGGATGAATTCGGTTTTATTCAAAAAAAACACACAGATTTTCAATTTAATTTGGTTTTAAGCAATTTACGACAAGTTTTACACTTAAAAGATGGGAGTTTTTCGAAATTATCGCTCGTTTATTTTACGGTTTACAAATTCTGACGGCGTTAAAATTGATGTAATATCCTCATTAACAGACGAATAAAAAAAATAATTAAAAATTTCTTTGATTTAAAAAATATTTTTATAAAAGCTGCTAGAAGTAATTATATAACACTAATTTCGCCCTTTATAATTATTTAAATTTTAACAATGAAAAAAGGCACAGTAAAATTCTTCAATGAATCTAAAGGATTTGGGTTTATTAGCGAAGAAGGCACAAAAAAAGAACATTTTGTACATGTTTCAGGTTTAATCGATGAAATTCGCGAAGGCGATGAAGTACAATTTGAATTACAAGAAGGTAAAAAAGGATTGAACGCTGTAAACGTTAAAGTAATTTAATTTTACACTTAGACTTTTATACATGGCTTATGCCTATCTGTCTTTTGGCAGATAGGCTTTTTTATTTTTGTTTTTCAACGGACAAATCTATACAAATCGAAATGCAATTGAAACACTCGATTTCAGGCTTTTAAAATTTTTAAATTAGGACTTATATTTAGTGGTATTGCAATTGAAAAGTAGGACAGGGAATAGGTCTTTTTCTTTGTTTGATATATAAATCGTATTTCAAGACAATTTCATGACTGCCTCCGTTGTATTTCTGCAATTTGTTAAAATAAAATAAATCAAATGAATAGCCCAAGTCTAAATCCGGAACTATTTTTAATCCTAAAAATGCCGCGACTTTGTTTTCAGTTCTAACAGAAAAGCCGCCATGAAAACTTGAATTATATTCAGCCATTATTCCAATCTCAGCTTCTATCTCTATAAATTTGTTTTCCTGCGTGCTACGCGAAAAGCGAAAATAACCGGAAGGTTTCAAAAGAAGCTTATGTGAGAGTGGCAAGGCAGCTCCTCCAATAAAATAATAATGTTTCGATGAAATCCATAAATTGGAGGAGGAATAAATGGTGTTATTCAGGTAATTATGCACAATTAAATCAGGGATTGAAAATCCAAAATAATAATCTTTTGTGTAAGCAATGATGCCCACGCCGAAGTTAGGCAATAGGATACTTTGCTTATTGTTGAGAAATGAAGGGTCGTCTGGATCGTCGAGCTCTAAATCAATCAGGTTGATATAGAGCATGTTTAAAGCGGCTTTCAATCCGAAAACAATTTTTACTTTTTCTTCCGATCGAATAGTAAAAGAATAGTCTCCTTTGATGGCAATGTTTTGTTCTGGGCCAATTTGTTCCCGGGCAAAGGAAAATCCAAGACCAACGTTTCGTCCGAATGGGGCGTGTACCGAAGCCGTTTGAAGTCGTGGAGCCCCCGGAAATACTGCCCATTGCGATCGGTGCAAAAGCGTAACCGAAAGCTGGTTTTCCAATCCTGCATAAGCCGGATTTACGGCCATCAGATTGTAAGTATAATGTGCGTGCAAATCCTCTCTTTGAGCAAATAAAAAATTGCTTAGCAAAACAAGTCCGATAGCGAAAAAAGTCTTCAAGTTTAAGTTCTAATCAATTTTTAATCTTTTATATGACTGATTTGAACAAATTTGAGTGTCTAAACGATTCATTATTCCAATCCTATTTTTTCAATAAAAATCAGGCCAAAGTGGCGAAATTTCGATAGGAGCGGTTAAGGAATAATTTTATTCATTATCAAATTGCTAAACATCAAAAAAAGTTCAAAATCTAATTTCAATAAAAAAATATCTCCCTTCGCAAATATGACAATAATTCCACAGTTTATTTCACCTTTCGAACGAAAATATTTTATGTGCTTTTGATGAATAAAAAAGGGAAATTGTCACAACATTCGAGAACTCTCACGCGTGATTTCTTCTCGAGAAACAGAAAATAGAACAATAAAATAGAGCAATATATAATCGCTCTATTTTGAATGATGCTAAAAGATATTTTGCTAACTTTGCAGGCTAAAAATTTGAATTACAATGATGATAAATATCACCTTGCCCGATGGTTCTCTTAAGCAAATTCAAAAAGGAAATACTGCTTATGATTTAGCATTGGAAATTAGTGAAGGATTGGCTCGCAATGTATTGGCTGCCAAAATAAACGGAATTGTAGTAGATGCTTTTCTCCCCATAAATGAAGACGCTCGAGTGCAATTGCTCACTTGGAATGATACAGAAGGCAAAGCAGCCATGTGGCATTCCTCCGCTCACCTAATGGCCGAAGCAATCGAACAATTGTTCCCCGGAGTTAAGTTTGGAATAGGACCGGATATCGAAAATGGTTTTTATTACGATATCGATTTCATGAATTATTCAATATCCGAAAATGATTTTGAGAAGATAGAAACACGCATCCTGGAGCTCGCCAAAGAGAAACAAAAATTTACCAGAAAAGAAGTTAGTAAACAAGAAGCCTTGGCTTATTTTACCCAAAAAGGCGACGAATATAAAGTGGAATTAATCACTGATCTTGAGGACGGAACGATTACTTTCTATGAAACGGGCAGTTTTACCGACCTTTGTCGTGGTCCTCATCTCATAGATACTTCAATGATTAAGGCTGTTAAATTGTTGAATATTGCCGGTGCATATTGGCGAGGCGACGAAAAACGCAAGCAACTTACGCGTATCTATGGAATCACATTCCCAAAGAAAAAAGATTTAACAGACTATCTTGAGCTGCTCGAAGAAGCCAAAAAACGCGATCATCGAAAATTGGGCAAAGAATTGGAGCTTTTTACTTTTTCTGATAGAGTTGGAAAAGGCTTGCCTTTATGGTTGCCCAAAGGAGCTATGCTTCGCGAACGATTGGAGAATTTTCTTAAAAAAGTTCAAAAACAATACGGTTATCAGCCCGTTATCACTCCTCATATAGGGCAAAAAGAACTTTACGTTACTTCTGGCCATTATGCCAAATATGGACAAGACAGTTTTCAGCCAATTCATACTCCGGCCGAAGGCGAAGAGTTTTTGTTGAAACCAATGAATTGCCCGCACCATTGCGAAATCTATCGTGCTGCACCTCATTCCTACAAAGAATTGCCAATTCGCTATGCCGAATTTGGAACAGTTTATCGTTATGAGCAAAGCGGCGAATTGCATGGATTGACAAGAGTAAGAGGTTTTACTCAAGACGATGCGCATATTTTTTGTATGCCTTCACAAGTCAAAGAGGAGTTTAAAAAAGTGATGGACATCATCGATTTAATCTTCAAAGCCCTCGATTTTAAAGAAGTAATGGTGCAAATTTCATTGCGCGATAAGATCAATCGTGAAAAATACATTGGGTCGGAAGAAAATTGGGAAATGGCCGAAAATGCGATTCGTGAAGTAGCCGAGGAACGTGGAATACCAGCCGTGGTTGTCTATGGCGAAGCCGCATTCTATGGACCAAAAATGGACTTTATGGTAAAAGATGCCATTGGCAGAAAATGGCAATTGGGAACCATTCAGGTGGATTATAATCTTCCGGAACGATTTGATTTGGAATATATCGGTGAAGATAACGAAAAACATCGCCCGGTGATGATTCATCGTGCTCCATTTGGCTCTATGGAAAGATTTGTAGCGGTGCTTATCGAACATTGTGGCGGAAATTTCCCGCTTTGGCTTGCTCCCGATCAGCTTATTATCTTGCCGATCAGCGAAAAATACCAAAAATATGCCGAAAAAGTTTTAAGTTTGCTGGAAAATGCCGACATTCGCGCCCAAATTGACCTGAGAAGTGAGAAAACGGGAAGGAAAATTCGCGATGCTGAAATGAAAAAAATTCCGTATATGCTTGTTGTTGGTGAGAAAGAAGAAGAAACAAATACCGTTTCTGTTCGAAAACACGGACAAGGCGATTTAGGAAGCATGAGCATCGAAGCATTTGCTGAGCAGATTAAAAGAGAAACTGAAAATATTTTTTAATAAAGTAAGTAAGAAAATAAATTAAACTAAAAGGAGACCAAAGTCATAGCAAAAAGTGTTCAATTCCAAGGTAGGCGACCATTCAAAAAGCCGGAAGCATTGCATAAAATCAATGAATATATTGCTGCTCCGGTTGTACGTCTTGTGGGTGAAAATATAGAAGTAGGTATTTACAATCTGAGAGATGCGATTGATAAAGCGGAAGCTTTAGAGCTGGATTTGGTTGAGATTTCTCCAACTGCAAATCCACCTGTTTGTCGAATTATCGATTATCGCAAGTTTCTTTATGAATTAAAAAAGAAGCAAAAAGAAATAAAATCGAAAACAGCCAAAGTGGTGGTGAAAGAAATTCGATTGGGGCCAAATACCGACGACCATGATTTTAATTTCAAATTGAAACATGCTGAAAAATTTCTGGAAGAAGGTGCAAAAGTAAAAGTGGATGTGTTTTTTCGCGGCCGATCGATAGTTTATAAAGATCAAGGCGAAATAATCTTGCTAAAATTTGCTCAAGCCCTTGAAGAGTTTGGAAAAGTGGAGCGTTTGCCCAAGTTGGAAGGCAAAAGAATGATCATGATTGTTGCTCCAAAAAAGAAAAAATAACAGATAGAAATATCGATTATTTAATATTAATCATTTAATACTTTAACGAATGCCAAAAGTAAAAACTAAATCCGGTGCTAAGAAAAGGTTCAGCCTTACCGGATCAGGTAAATTGAAAAGGAAGCATGCTTATAAAAGCCACATCCTTACCAAGAAATCAACAAAGCAAAAGCGTAACCTTACGCACATAGCTCTTGTTTCTAAGGTGGATGAGCCTAGTGTTAGGTTAATGCTTTCCATGTAGGTAAAATAAATTTTTTAACCTTTGCTTTAGCTTGAAGTCCGAAAGGCGCTAGAGCGAAAAAACAACAAAAAATGCCAAGATCAGTAAATGTAGTTGCGGCTAGAAATAGACGCAGAAAAGTGTTAAAGATGGCCAAAGGACAATTCGGCCGTCGTAAAAATGTTTGGACAGTAGCAAAAAATGCAGTTGAAAAAGGATTGGTTTACGCTTACCGCGATCGGAAAGCAAAAAAAGCCAATTTCCGTCAATTATGGATTGCTCGTATCAATGCGGCTGCTCGCATTTATGGAATGTCCTACTCCGTATTTATGGGAAAAATTCATGCAAAAGGAATCGAGCTCAACCGCAAGGCGCTCGCTGATTTAGCAATGAACAATCCTGAAGCTTTCAAAGCAATTGTGAATGCTGTAAAATAGCCATTTCGCCTTATGAAAAAAAGCTCGTCAATTCTTTGACGAGCTTTTTTGTTTTTGCTAATTTAGCATGATTATTGTATGTTCCGTTTCTGAATCCGATGACTGTTCATCCATTTAATTTTGTTAATTCGTCCTTAAAACACTGACAATTTGAAACAAAAACTTGCTAGTTTGATATTTCTTTTTATCCTCATTACTCCTGTAATTTTTGCTTTTATATGGTTTTCCTATCAGAAAAGTAAAATACAACATGAAGTAAAGGAACAATTGATAGCAGGGATCGACAAAAGCAAACTGCATCGATTTGAATTTGAATTGAATGAAGCAAAATCAAAAGTGAAATGGAAAAACCCACATGAGTTTGAATATCAAAATCAGATGTACGATATTGTATTTACAGAATCTCTGAATACGGAAATCGTGTATTGGTGCTGGAACGATCAAAAGGAAACAGAACTTCATAAGAAAATAAAGCTTTTGGTTGATCAAGCAATGGGCACCAATAGCCAGAACGAAAAACAACAAACACCTTTGAATACCTACTTCAAATCACTCTACTGTCAACATCATATCCTTCCCAAATTTGATTCTCCTTTGGCTGGAAAATGGATTTTTTTTGAGACCAAAACACCCTTTTCATTATTTTCAACTGCGCCTCCCTTTCCACCTCCAAAAAGCTGTTAGTCGTTCACTTATTTACAATCTGTATGATCTACAATGAATTTAAATCGGTAGGTTATTTTTCTATTATCAGCCTAGTTAACATCTGTCGCAATGAAAAAAATGCTTTACGTTTATTTAATTCTGATGCTATCTGTTGTAGGATCAGCGCAAATAGTTAGTATTAGAGATTCCCAAACCGGAGAATCATTAGAAATGGTTACATTAATTAGTGAAAATCCTCAAATATTTGCCATTACCAACGCAAATGGTCAAGCAAATATTACTGCCTTTGAGGGCGCGGCTAAAATCGAAATACGTACACTTGGGTATAAAACAAAGACAATAAGTTACAGCGACCTGGAGCTCCTATTCTTTGAACTGAAACTTGAACAAGCAATGGTTTTGACAGAGGAGGTTGTAGTTTCAGCCACACGTTGGCGAGCCTCCTCTTTTTCTATTCCATCAAAAATAGTTTCGATTTCTTCAAAAGAGTTTATTATTCAGAATCCGCAAACTAGTGCCGATTTATTAGGACTTTCCGGAAAAATTTTTATACAAAAAAGTCAACAAGGTGGCGGAAGCCCCATGATTAGAGGATTTGCTACAAGTCGATTACTTTATGCCGTGGATGGCGTTAGAATGAATACAGCAATATTTCGCTCTGGGAATATTCAGAATGTTATTTCGCTTGATCCATTTGCTTTAGAAAGTACGGAAGTGCTTTTTGGTCCAAACTCAGTAATTTATGGAAGCGATGCAATTGGAGGCGTTATGAGTTTTCAAACCCTTACGCCCCAATTATCCACCACAAATTCGGCTTCTACAAACGGACAAGTTTTTTCAAGATATTCTTCGGCCAACAACGAAAAAACTGCTCATTTCGATTTTAATATTGGATGGAAAAAATGGGCTATCTTAAGCAGTGTTAGTTCGTTTGATTTTAGCGATTTGAAAATGGGATCTTTCGGGCCGGACGAATATCTTCGCCCATCTTACGTTCAGAGGCAAGATAGCATAGACATTGTTGTTATTAATACAGACCCTCAAATTCAAATTCCTTCAGGATATTCTCAAATAAATTTAATGCAAAAGATACGTTTCCAGCCAAACGAAAAATGGGACTTGCAATACGGATTTCATTATTCGGAAACTTCTTCTTATTCGCGCTACGACCGCCATATTCGATATTCAAATGGATTGCCTCGTTATGGCGAATGGTCGTATGGCCCTCAAATCTGGATGATGAATAATTTGAATGCTTTTTATACAGCAAAGAATGCCTTCTTTGATAAAGCAACACTTCGCCTTGCACAGCAATATTTTGAAGAAAGTAGAATAAGCCGCAATTTTAATGAGCCTGAAAGAGAACGTAGAACCGAAAAAGTAAATGCCTACTCGGCGAATCTGGATTTTATGAAGACGATCAGCCCAATAAATACTTTGCTTTATGGAATAGAATATATATTGAATACAGTCGATTCGAAAGGAATTGATGAAAATATCGAAACCGGAATTAGTGAAATTGGCCCTAGTCGTTATCCACAATCCACTTGGCAATCTTATGCCTTTTATATCGACAATCAAACTGAATTCTCTGACAAATGGTTGCTTCAATCCGGAATTCGATACAACCAATTTGTTTTGGATGCTCAATTCGATACGTCTTTTTATCCTTTTCCTTTCACAACGGCCTACATCAACAATGGCGCATTGACAGGTAGTCTTGGTGTAGTTTTTCGGCCTTCCGACGATTGGGTGATCAGTGCAAATCTTGCAACCGCTTTTCGGGCACCAAATGTGGATGATATGGGAAAAGTATTCGACTCGGAACCCGGCGCAGTTGTAGTTCCTAAGCCGGATTTGAAAGCCGAGTATGCCTACAATGTCGATTTTAGCGTTGCAAAATTGTTTGCCGATATTTTAAAAATTGATTTTACGGCTTATTACACCATTTTAGACAATGCGATGGTGCGTCGAGATTTTACATTAAATGGCTTTGATAGCATTGTTTACAACGGAACCCTGAGCAAAGTGCAAGCCATCCAAAATGCTGCCTTTGCCAAAGTGTATGGCTTTCAAGCCGGAATAGAACTGAAATTAGCGTCCGGCTTTAGTTTTTCATCCGATTTCAATTATCAAATTGGCGAAGAAGAACTCGACGATGGGACTACTAGCCCATCGCGTCATGCGCCACCGGCGTATGGAACCTCTCGGCTTTCTTATCGGGTAAATAAACTCGATATTCAGCTTTATGCCGTTTATAGTGGTCAGAAAGATTTTGAAGAAATGCCTGATGAAGAAATAGGAAAAACAGAAATCTATGCCATCGACGAAAACGGAAATCCCTATTCTCCCAGATGGTACACACTCAATTTTAAACTACTGTATCAAATCAGCAAGCAGTTTTCGATCAGTACAGGAATGGAAAATATAAGCGATCAGCGGTATCGAACCTATAGTTCAGGAATTAGCGCGTCCGGAAGAAATTTTATCCTTTCGGCTCGAGTGACTTTCTGATCAATATTGCGGCTAACAATCTGCAAATCAATGCTGATGTGTTAGTTTTGCGTTTCGTGTTTTTAGATCTATCGCCGAATTCCCAACTGTAATGGAAGCGGATGTTTTTATATTCTTTAACAATCTCAAACAAAACTTCCGAAGTCATTGTCCGAAGCAATCTTTATCTTTGCTAAAAAAATGAATTATGGAAATATACAGTATTCCTACCGGTAACTTTAAACTCGATGGGGGAGCCATGTTTGGCGTTGTTCCAAAATCATTGTGGTCGAAAGTGTATCCGGCCGACGAAAACAACCTCTGTTCATGGGCTATGCGCTGTTTGTTAGTCGTAATGGACAATCGAAAAATTTTAATCGACAACGGAATTGGTGATAAACAAGATGCGAAATTTCTTGGCAATTACCACCTTCATGGCGACGATTCATTGGAAAAATCCCTAGCAAAATACGGTTTTGCTCCCGACGATATTACCGATATGGTGCTTACGCATTTGCATTTTGATCACACCGGCGGATCGATAAAGTGGAATGCCGATAAAACGGCTCTCATTCCGGCTTTTAGAAACGCTAAATATTGGGTTAGCAAAGCCCAGTGGGAATGGGCTACTCGTCCCAACAATCGCGAAAAGGCAAGCTTCCTGAAAGAAAATATCATGCCGATGCAGGAGAGTGGTCAGTTGAATATTGTAGAAAATGAAGGTGAAATTTATCCTGATTTTAATTTGAAAATAGTGAATGGACACACCAACGGCCAAATGATTCCTCATATCAAATACAAAGGAAAAACCATTGTTTATATGGGCGATTTGCTTCCTTCTACAGCCCACATCCCTTTGCCATGGATTATGGCCTACGATACACGACCACTTTTAACTTTAGATGAAAAGAAATTGTTTTTTGAAGAAGCTGTCGCCAATAATTATACGCTTTTTTTTGA
>DYSK01000067.1 GCA_020718315.1 Draconibacterium orientale | reverse complement strand
TGAATGGTAAATACGAACTCTTGGTGAATAACGAACTGTTTTATATAAAAGGCGCCGGTTTGGAATTTGGGAACAAAGCAGCCGTTGCACAACACAATGGAAATTCGTTTAGAACATGGCGAACTGAAAATGGATCACAAAGTGGTAAAGAAGTTTTAGACGAAGCGCTCAAATATGGACTCATGGTTACTATGGGCATCGACGTTGCCCGCGAGCGCCATGGTTTCGATTATGACGATACGCTTGCTGTAAAAGAACAACTCGAAAAGATTAAAAAGGAGGTTTTAGCATTGAAAGATCATCCCGCACTTTTAATTTGGGCTATCGGAAACGAACTCAATTTGAGATACACAAACCCAAAAGTTTGGGATGCAGTAAATGATATTTCAAAAATGATTCATCAAATTGATACAAATCATCTCACTACAACTCCTTTGGCCGGAATATCCAAAAAAGAAATCAAGCATATCAAAGAAAGATGTTCGGATCTCGATCTCTTATCCATTCAAATGTATGGCGACTTGCCCGATTTGCCTCAGCTTATTCGGGAATATGGTTGGGAAAAAGCTTATATGGTAACCGAATGGGGAGCAACAGGCCATTGGGAAGTACCTAAAACTTCTTGGGGCGCTCCAATTGAGGAAAACAGCTCGGTCAAAGCTGCCAATTATCTAAAACGATACAAAGGAGGAATCGAAGCCGATTCGCTTCAATGCTTAGGATCGTATGTTTTTCTTTGGGGACACAAACAAGAGCGAACACCAACTTGGTATGGCATCTTTCTGGAAAACGGAAATGAAACCGAATCGGTTGATATGATGCATTTTATTTGGAATGATACTTGGCCGCAAAATAGAACACCGCAAATAGAATCTTTTACCTTAAATGGCAAAACGGCTTACCAAAACGTGGAATTTGAGGCCGGAAAAGAATACACCGCTTCCGTTGGTATGAAAGATTTTGAAAACGATAGCATCCATTATTTGTGGGAAATATTACCCGAAAGTGTTATGCTGGAAGTTGGCGGAGATGAAGAGATGCGTCCGGAAAATGTACCTTTTGAAATTGTGGAGCAGATAAAGGCGGAGCTTACTTTTATTGCTCCGGTTAGTGGTATTTATCGGTTATTTGTTTATGCAGACGACGGCCATAAACACTCGGCCACAGCAAACATTCCATTTCGAGTAAAATAAAAGCGGATTAGAATGAACCACAAACCAATATACATAGGGAAATCTAAAGTGCATTTTGAAAACAAAGAAGCAAAAGGCGCCTTTGTGAATATCGACAAAGAATTGTATTATAAAATTGAAGATTCCGATACTTTGCGCCCTTTCTTTATGAGCATCGTAAGCGATTCGAACCATTGGCTTTTTATTTCGAGCAATGGTGGCTTGAGTGCAGGAAGAAAAAACAGCGATTCGGCTCTTTTTCCTTATTATACGGACGATAAAATTATGGATTCGGCCGAAATTACAGGGAGCAAAACACTATTACAAATCCATCGAAACAATAAAACTTTTCTTTGGGAACCGTTTTCAAATAAGTATGAGGGCGTTTATTCCATTCAAAGAAATTTATACAAAAACAGCTTTGGGAACACTGTGATTTTTGAAGAAACCAATGTCGATTTGGGATTGACTTTTCGGTATCAATGGAATTCGAGCAATCGTTTTGGATTTGTGCGAAAAGCCACCTTAATCAATAATTCCAAAAAACGCATTAGCCTTACAGTTTTGGATGGTATTCAAAATATTCTTCCCTGTGGTTTGGGAGCCGATTTGCAAAACACACGCAGCAATTTGGCCGATGCCTACAAAAAAAACGAATTAGCCGCCCAGGTGGGATTGGGAATTTATTCGTTAAGTGCAATCATTGTTGATAAAGCGGAGCCTAGCGAAGCTCTTAAAGCAACTATCGCCTGGTCAATAGGCCCTCAAAATCCAAAACAACTTATTTCTTCTTTACAGCTCAATAATTTTAGAAAAGGACAAGCCGTTTCTCAAGAATCAGCTATCAGAGCAGAAAAAGGCGCTTATTTTGTTTCGGCTCAGATTGATCTCAAAGCCGATTCCGAAAAAATTTGGCTCATCGTAGCAGACGTCGATCAAGGTCCGGCTGATGTAGTAGAAATAGCAGAAAAGCTTAAATCGCCTAAAACTTTGCTACAAGAAGTGATAGACGATATTGAATTGGGTACACAAAATTTAATCAGATTGGTAGCGGCAGCCGATGGATTGCAGCTCACAAACAATCCACTTCAAGATACAAGACATTTCTCAAATGTTCTTTTCAACATTATGCGAGGAGGCATTTTCGACGACAATTATCAGATTCCGGCCACCGACTTTGTGCAATACATTCAAAAAGCAAACAAGCGCGTATATCAACAAAATCAAAATCTATTGTCGCTTTTGGCGGGCTCTTTTTCGCTTCAAGAACTTAGAAAAATAACAGCTCAAAGTACAGATAGCGATTTTAATAGGCTGTGTTTAGAATACCTTCCGCTTAAATTTAGCCGAAGACATGGCGATCCTAGCCGCCCTTGGAATAAATTTTCGATCAATACTACCAATGAGTTGGATGGTTCTAAAGTGCTCAATTACGAGGGAAATTGGAGAGATATTTTCCAAAACTGGGAAGCTTTGGCTCTTTCGTATCCTGAATTTATTGTCAGCATGATTCATAAATTTTTGAATGCATCCACATTTGATGGCTACAATCCGTATCGCGTTTCCAAAGACGGATTTGATTGGGAAGTGATTGATCCAAGCGATCCTTGGTCGTTTATTGGCTATTGGGGCGATCATCAAACGGTCTATCTGTTGAAACTTCTAGAAATTGCCACGAATCACTTTCCCGAAAAACTAAGCGCCTATTTTGAGCAGGACATTTTTGTTTATGCCAATGTCCCTTATCAAATCAAAAGTTATTCCGATATCCTTAAAAATCCCAAAGACACCATTCTTTTTGATCGGCAGCTTGATCAAGAAATACAGATGCGAAAAAAAGAAATGGGAGCCGATGGCGCCTTATTAACCGACCAAAACAATTCCATTTGCAAAGCCAATCTGATCGAAAAATTAATGGCCACAACTTTAGCAAAATGTTCCAATTTTGTTCCCGAAGCCGGAATTTGGATGAATACCCAAAGACCCGAATGGAACGATGCCAACAATGCTTTGGTCGGAAACGGCGTTTCGATGGTAACGCTCTATTATCTAAGAAGATTTATTCATTTATTCAAACAGATATTCGCTCGTTCCGCCAAGGCTGAAATTGCCATTGCGGAAGAATTATTTGCTTTTTTTGATGAAATAGTTTTTGTTTTAAGCCAATCTCAAAACCTGCTTTCTGATAAAATTTCGGATAAAGAAAGAAGAAATACAATGAATGGACTTGGCAATGCCGGAGGAAATTTTAGAACAAAAATATATCAGAATAAATTTAGCGGTACAAAAAAATATATTGCAAAGAGCGAGTTGCTTCATTTTTTCGAAATTTCACTCAAATATATCGACCATACCATCAAAGCAAACAAAAGAGCCGATAATCTCTATCATTCATATAACTTAATGACTATCGAAAACGAAAGTGAAATTTCTATTGCTCATCTTCCCGAAATGCTTGAAGGACAAGTGGCCGTTTTGAGTTCGGCTTATTGCTCCTCGGTCGAAAGTTTATCCATTTTCTATACTTTGAAAAACAGCAAATTGTATCGCGAGGATCAGAAGACGTATGTGCTCTATCCCAACAAACAACTCCCCGAATTCCTGAATAAGAATACCATTCCTAAAAAGGATGTCGAAAAATCGGCTTTGCTAAATCAATTTGTAAAAGACGGAAATACACAAATCATTGAGCGCGATATTTTAGGTAATTTTCATTTTAATGGAAATTTTAACAATGCCAACAGTCTAAAAACTGCTTTATCCACTATTACAGAATCAAAATACCAAGCGCTGATAGAAAAAGAAAGAGAATTGGTTTTAAGTATTTTCGAAAGTGTGTTCAAGCATAAAACTTTCACCGGAAGATCGGGTACTTTTTTTGGTTACGAAGGACTTGGTTCTATCTATTGGCATATGGTTTCAAAACTAGTGTTGGCGGCTCAAGAATCCTGTTTCCAAGCTGCCGAAAAAGAGGACGACAGAATAATCAAAAACGCCCTTATCAAGCAGTATTATGAAATCAAGGAAGGCATTGGCCTAACCAAATCGCCTAAATTGTATGGTGCATTTCCCAGCGATCCTTATTCGCATACCCCGGCCGGAAGAGGCGCTCAACAACCAGGAATGACAGGGCAAGTGAAAGAAGATATCATGAGCCGGTTTGGCGAATTGGGCGTTATTGTAAGAAATGGAAAACTTCGTTTTCATCCATTTCTATTGAAAAAGGAAGAATTTCTGGAAGAAAATGCACGATTCAGATACGTTGATATTCAAAATCAAGAAAAGGAGATTGTAGTCGAAAAAAAATCGCTCTGCTTTACCTATTGCCAACTCCCAATTGTGTACAAAATAGCCAAAAACGATGAACTGAAAATTATTTTTAACGAAAAAAAAACAGTTCATCTAAACGGATTGGAACTTGATGAAAAAACGAGCAAGCTGGTTTTTGCCCGAACAGGCGAGTTAATGCAAATTCAGGTTTCGTTCAACATTAGGAATTTTCAATTTGAGGATGAAAAAATGAGAATATTCAAAGGAAAACACAAATCACTATGAAAAATCGGCTCATTATATTGCTTGCATTGACGCTAAGTTTGACGTTTTATTCTTGTCAAAATAACGATAGTAAACCAAAAAATGGTTTAGATTTTATCAAAACAAAAGGGACTCAATTGGTCAGTACCAAAGGCGATACCATTCTTTTGAAAGGGACAAACTTGGGGCATTGGTTAGTTCCGGAAGGATATATGTTCAAAACGGCTCAAGTAAATTCGCCTCGAAAAATTGATGAACTATTCTACGAATTGATAGGCCCGGATAGTTTGAATGCTTTTTGGAAAACGTTTTTGAACAATTATATCACACACGATGACATCAAATACCTGAAAAGCATTGGCTGTAATCATATTCGCTTGCCTTTTCACTACAAAATGTTTACCGATGAATTGTATATGGGCGAACGAAATGCCGGATTCAAATATTTCGATCGATTGATAGATTGGTGCAGAGAAGAAAAAATGTATGTTTTACTGGATATGCATTGCGCTCCGGGCGGACAAACAGGTGACAACATCGACGATAGTTTTGGATATCCCTATCTTTTTAAAAGCCAATCGTCGCAAGATTTAATGACCGAAATTTGGGTGAAAATTGCCGATAAATACAAAAACGAACCTGCCGTAATCGGATATGATATTGTAAATGAGCCTATCGCACATTATTTTAATAATGAGCTGAAAGAGATGAATCATCAATTGTTTTTATTGTATAAACGAATTGTTGTTGAAATCAGAAAGCACGATAAAGTGCATACCATTTTTCTCAACGGGTCAAATTGGAGTGGCAATTTTGATGTGTTCGAAGAAATAATCGACGACAATGTGGTTTATGAGTTTCATAAATATTGGTTTGATGTGAATCAAGGTGCAATTCAATCGTATTTGGATTTCAGCAATAGACATCAGGTCCCAATTTATATTGGCGAAACGGGCGAAAATACCGACGAATGGATAAACGATTTCAGGTTGCTACTCGACCAAAATCAAGTGAATTGGTGTTTCTGGCCCTACAAAAAAATGAACAATACAAGAGGAATAATGAATTTTGAAGAGCCCGAAACGTATCATTTAATTACGGCCTATGCACAAAGTGATCGGTCGAGCTATTTAAAAATGAGAGAAAACCGACCGGATGTTTTGAAGGTTCAAAAAGCGTTAAATGACTATTTAAATAGCTGTCTTTACCAGAACAATTATGTAAACAATGGATATGTGAAAGCGCTGAATTTCAGGACCGACTGAAAATCTAAAAAATATTTATCGAAATGAAAAACCATGAATATCGAATGCAATATAATAAGATGGGAAAGGAATTGATGTGTTTTGATACGCATTTCCATTCGGGTTTTTCGAAAAACAATAAATCGAAATTATGACAAAAATAATCCAACTATTCGTTGTAGCAATACTCGCTTTGGGATGTTCTTCTAATCAGCAATCCAAAATTCAGACCACTCCTTGCAGTAGCCTCGAAACGCCCGAAACAGAAGCAAAGATCGAAGCTCTTTTAGCTCAAATGACCTTAAAGGAAAAAGCCGGACAAATGCTCAATATTGGCTTGCCTGCTTTACTCGCCGGAAATTATTGGGCGCCTAGAGACAGTGCTGTTTTTGATACAGCAAGGTTTCAAAAGTTAATTGTCGATTTTGCAGTTGGCTCCATTCACAATACACCAAGTTTTCCTGCTACGAAAAAAGAATGGTACAGAATTATAAAAACCATTCAGGATTCTGCCATGACAAAAAACCGACTGAAAATTCCTGTTATATATGGAATCGACAATATTCATGGGGCGAATTATGTAAATGGATCGGTCATGTTTCCTCACCAAATTGCCATTGCCGCCACTTGGAATAGCCAATTGGCCAACAAAGTTGGCGAAATAACGTCGTACGAATCCAGAGCGGCTTCACTTGTTTGGAATTTTAATCCGAATGCTGATGTAGCTATGAATCCGCTTTGGGGTAGAATAGCTGAAAGTTTTGGCGAAGATCCTTATCTGATTTCGGAAATGACAAATGCCTACATCAAGGGCTCGCAACAAAAAGGATTGCAAGACGCTGCCAGTACAGCCGTTTGCATAAAACATTTTATTGGATACGGTGCTGGAAAAAATGGCAAGGATAGAGCCAATGCGCTCCTTCCCGAAAACAGTCTTCGTCAGTATTTTTTGCCACCCTTCGAAAATGCAATTCGAAATGGCGCAATGGGCGTTATGATTAGCTCCAATGCAGTCAACGGCATTCCATGTCATATCAATAAATACTACATTACCGACATTCTAAAAGGAGAAATGGGGTTTAAGGGAGTGATAATTTCTGATTTTAGTGATATCGATTTTCTTGTAGGAGCGCACCTTTCGGCCAAAGATAAGCGCGAAGCCACAAAAATGGCAATCAATGCCGGCCTCGATCTGATCATGAATCCTCTTGATGCCGATATTGTAGAATTCATTGTCGATTTAGTTGAAAAGGGCGAAATACCCATGAGTAGAATCGACGATGCCGTGAGCCGGATTCTGCGTCTTAAATTTTATTTGAATCTGTTTGAAGTTCCGTACACCAATCCTGAAAATTATACCGAATTTGCTAGTCAGAGTCATGTCGATGCCAATTATAAAACAGCAAGTGAGGCCATTACATTATTGAAAAATAAAAATAATATCCTGCCGCTTTCTTCGGCTCCAAAAGTTTTAATTACCGGCTATTCGGCCAATTCGATGAATATTCTCAATGGTGCTTGGTCGAGGTCTTTTCTGGGTAGAGATACCACCTACAATGACCCTAAAAAGCTTACTATTTTAGATGCCATCAAAAAACAAATGGGCGCAAATAATGTTGAATTTGTAGAAGGAACTAATTATTTAGAAGATATAAATACGGATATAGCGGTGGCAAAAGCCAAAAAAGCCGATTATATCATTGTGTGTGTGGGAGAAATTCCTGCCACCGAAAAACCATCAGATATCAATGAATTGGAACTCCCAAAAGCGCAACAAGACTTAATAAAAAAACTTGCGAATACAAAAAAACCAATTGTTTTGGTAATGGTACAAGGAAGACCAAGAATAATTAAAGATATAGAACCGCTTGTTGATGCAATCGTGATGGCTTATTTACCCGGCGATGAAGGCGGAAGAGCTGTTTCGGATGTGCTGTTTGGAAATATAAATCCAAGTGGTAAATTGCCCTATACCTATCCAAAATATTCCGGAAACTTGTTAAACTATTACCATAAAAAGACAGATATAAGAGATGTAGATTGGGGATACAACGGCTTTTATTCGCAATTCGAGTTTGGCTTCGGATTGTCTTATACTTCTTTTGAATATTCAAATTTGGTGATGAGCACCGAATCATTAAAAAGCGCTGAAGAACTCCAAATTTCGGTAGATGTAAAAAATACCGGAACACGTGAAGGAAAAGAAATTGTGCAGCTTTATATCCAAGATTTGATTGCTACCGTTTCGCCTGACTCAAAAAAGCTAGTCCGATTTGATAAAATATCACTCCAGCAAGGAGAAACCAAAACGGTCAGTTTTACGATCAGTGCGAATGATTTAGCCTATATCGGAATGGATAATAAGTGGATAACCGAAGACGGTGAATTTGAAATCCAACTGGGTGGAAATCCGAAAGAAATGCTAAAAAAAGTGTTTTATTATCAGGAAAAATAACGATATAAATGTGTTCCAAAACGATATGAAAAAAGCGATTCTATTCTTCATTCTAGTATTCAATATAGGCTATTTATCAACGGCTCAAGTGGTATTGTCGCCTATTTTTACGGATAATATGGTTTTGCAACGCAATAGGCCAATTCCTATTTGGGGAAATTCGAACGACAATGAAACTGTAGAAATCAGATTTAACAAACAAATTAAAATTGTTAAAGCGGACGAAAATGGCAAATGGATGGTGAAACTGAATCCCGAAATTGCTGGCGGACCGTATCAATTGATCGTCGAAGGAAAGAACACCCTTCAACTTAACAATATTTTGGTGGGTGATGTTTGGATTTGTAGCGGACAATCCAATATGGAATGGACTGTGGGACAATCTCAAAATGCCAAAGAAGAAATTTCTTCGGCAAACAATCCGCTTATCCGACACGTCAAAATTGCGAAAGAAATAAACAGCTTGCCTCAAGATACTTTTGCCACAAATTCATGGCAAGTTTGCGACTCAACAACCGTTGCCGATTTCTCGGGTATCGGATATTTTTTCGCAAAAAAAATGGTCGATGACTTAAATATCCCGATTGGGCTTATCAATGCTTCATGGGGCGGAACCAATATCGAAACATGGATTAGTAGAGATGGATTCGAAAACAGTGATGAATTCAGAGAAATGATTACCACCATGCCTCAAATCGATTTAGACACTATTGCCAAATTGAAAACAATTGCTCGCCTAAAGAAAATAGAAAGTGTACAAAATTCAAAATTGAATTCCTCAAAGACCGATTCTTTCAAAGAGAGAACTTTCGACGATTCCAATTGGCCGGAACTCAATCAGCCACAAGCCTGGGAACAACAAAATTTGGGCGTCTTTGACGGTATTGTTTGGCTGCGAAAAACATTTGTTCTTTCGGAGGATGATCTAAAAAAGAAAGCCATTTTGTACTTGGCAAAAATTGATGATGAAGATATATCCTATGTCAACGGAATAAAAATTGGCAGTTCGAACCAATGGGATCATTTTAGAAAATATGAAATTCCGGATGCCGTGTTAAAAGAAGGTAAAAATGCAATCGCTATCAGAGTGGTTGACACTGGCGGCGATGGTGGAATTTATGGAAATCCCGAAGATTTAAAATTAATTATAGGCGGTTTTGTTGTGCCGCTCAATGGGCAATGGAAATATCAGGTAGAATCTATTAAAACAACGCTGAACGTGAATGAATTTCCTTCTTTGGCATACAATGCGATGATAAACCCACTGATTCCCTTTGCCTTTCGAGGCGTTTTGTGGTATCAAGGCGAATCTAATGCCGACCGGGCATTTCAATACCGAACAGCTTTCCCTTTGTTGATAAACGATTGGCGAGCTAAATTTGATCAAGGTAATTTTCCATTTTATTTTGTACAACTCGCCACATTTAAAACCACCGGAAACAGCAACGAAGGTTGTAGCTGGGCAGAACTTCGCGAAGCGCAAACCCTCACATTGCAAATCCCAAATACCGGAATGGTGGTAACAACCGATATCGGAGATCCAAACGATATTCACCCCACCAACAAACAAGATGTTGGAAAACGGTTGGCTGCTCTTGCTTTGAATAAAATTTATCATCAAAAAATAATCAGCCAAGGGCCTTCTTTTAAATCGATGAAAATCAAAAAAAATCAATTGATTTTATCCTTTCACCATACCAGAAATGAATTGACAACGCATGATGAATCCGCTTTTGTAAATGGCTTTGAAATTGCCGGAAACGACCAGGTGTTTCATCCGGCGTTAGCAACTGTCAAAGCAAATAAAATATTGGTTTCTGCAAAAAATGTGAAAAACCCAATAGCCACTCGTTTTGGATGGATTGGCGATGCATCGGCCAATAATTTGTTCAACAAAGAAGGATTTCCGGCCGTTCCTTTTAGAACCGACCACTGGAAAACCATCACCAAAAACAATAAATATTCCATCGATAAACTGCTGATAGTTGACTAGATATTAGGGAACTTCTATATCTGTAATTTTCGTATCTCCATTTTTCGGCTACCAGTTTGTTTCTATCGGCTTAGGTTTTTTGAAACTTCCCATTTTGAATTGGAGAATTTTATTTTAGATTTTTCGGATAAGCCTCAAAACTCAAATCCGAATGCTACGTTTACATTGTTTTGGATGTCATGAATATTCCTCACAAAATTCCCCTAATTTCGTCCGGCAAAACCGATTAAAAATGAAGATTAAAGATTTTAAACTCGAACGCTATTTTGCTCAACACGAATTTTCGACAAAATACCTCTTGTCGAGTTCCGATTGCGATGGCTACGCAGTTGCTGATATTTTGGCCATTGCTTCTTCCGACGAAAAAAGCCTCTGGGATCAAATGAGCTTAAGCTATACGCCTTGCGAAGGGAGTTCTTTTTTGAGAGAGGCCATTGCCCGGTATTATCCAAATCTATCAGCCGAAAATTGTTTGGTAGCTTCGCCCGGTGAGTTAAACTTTATCGCTATGAATGTCTTGTTAGAAAAAACGGATCACGTTATTACCATTTCGCCCGGCTATCAATCTTTGTCGGAAGTGGTTAAATCAATCGGCTGCGAAATTTCTTATTGGGAACCAAATGCCGAAAACTGGCAGTTTCATCCGGCCGATTTGGAAAAGTTAATCCAAAAAAATACCAAACTTATCATTATCAATTTTCCACACAATCCAACCGGAAGTTATATTAGCAATGCAGGATTGCTTCAAATTATTGAAATAGCACGAAGCAACAACGCCTTTCTTTTTTCGGACGAAATGTATCACAAACTTGTACTCGAAAATACGCAGGAATTGCCTGCCGTGGCTACACTCTACGAAAAAGGAATCAGCCTTTGGGGGACTTCAAAATCTTTTGGAATGGCCGGATTAAGAACCGGCTGGGTGATGAGTCAGGACAAAAATCTTTTGCAGAAAATACAAAATTTCAAAGACTATCTGAGCATTTGCACAAGTCCTCCAACGGAAATATTATCGCTTATTGCGCTGAATCATGCAGAACATTTTCTCTTGCCAAATCTCAAAAAAATTAAAAAAAATATTCAGTTGTTCGAACATTTGACTCTGAAACATCCGCAATTTTTTAAATTCATTGCCCCACAAGCCGGCTCTACTGCGTTTGTACAAATAAACAG
>DYSK01000066.1 GCA_020718315.1 Draconibacterium orientale | reverse complement strand
ATTATGACCGTATTTCAATGAAAAACCTTGGTTGTAATAACTATATGTATTCAAATCGGACAATTGGAAATAATCAGAGCTGTAATATCCAAAAATGCCAATTTGGGTTTTTGGCGTATCGTAATTGAGCGCCGCCGTAAAATCGGAAAATTTTGCAGAGCTTTCCCGAATTCTTGGTTCTTCAATTTTTGCCAACAACCAATCGGAATAGCTTTTTCGACCGCTGAAGATAAACGATGCTTTTTCTTTTATTATTGGCCCTTCCAGAATCAAATTAGCAGCCACCGGACTTAATCCGCCATGTGCTGTATAGTGTTTCTTGTTTCCAGGGCGCGTGTTTATGTCGAAAACAGAAGACAATCGGCCGCCGTAAGATGCCGGAATATAGCCTTTATAGATCGAAAAATCTTGAATGATTTCTGCATTAAAAGCAGGAAAGAAACCAAATAGGTGGGAAGTGTTGTAAACAGGAATTAGATTGATGTAAAAGGCATTCTGATCCGAATTTCCGCCCCGAACATTCACACCGGCCGAACCTTCGCCAACACTAACGATTCCTGGAAGCATTTGCGATACTTTGAGAATATCTTGTTCGCCCATCATCATCGGAATTTCCCGAATGCTCTTTACTGCAATTTTTTCTAATCCCGGATCTTTTGATCGAATGTTCATTTGTTTATCGCCGTATATCACAACTTCGTTCATCTCAAAATTCGCCTGATTCATCTCCACATCAAAACTTCCCGCTGAATAGATGTTCAGATAAAAGCGTTTTTCTTCCATACCCAAATAATTGAAACGAGCAGTATATTTCCCGGCTTGGATTGGAAATGAAAATTTTCCATTTTCATCGGAAGCTGCACCGCTTTTTGTTTCTTCGATGTAAACGGTGGCACCAGCTATGCTTTCTTTTGTCTGTGAGTCAACAACAATTCCCGAAATGAAGACCATTTTCCCTTTCACCGTTTGCTCTTTTTTCCCCAAATTGATGATTTGCAAATCGGCTTCTCGTCCTTTCAGAAACCCAGTACGTTGTTGAGCCGACATGGATTGGTTTTCAATCGGTGTCGGTGTCGATGTAGTGGAGAAGTTTGGAAGCAGATTTATCAATTTTGTGGCCGGAAGAAGAAGGAGATTGTTTTCCCAAACTGAAACGGAAAGTGATGAATTTGTCAGCGCTTTTTGAACAGCTTCAAATGGGGAAATGGAATCTTCGTGTTGGGTAATTAAAATTCCTTTTACCCAATTTTCTTGAAAATAGATCGTTAATTGAGCTTTTTCTTCAATTTGTTTGGCATAAACCGAAAACTGTATCTTATCGACATGGATGGAAATGAAATTTTTCTTTTCGGTCGCGTGCAGCAAAAAGGGAAAATAGGCAAAATAGAGTAGGAATAGTAGCTTCTTCACGGTTTGGGCTTTATGTTGTTTTTTCTCAAATTAGGGCTGTAAACTCTTTTCTTTTAGCGTTTGGTTGCAAAAATTCAAAAGTTCAATTAGTTGCAAAATTGATTTGGTATTGGGTTTCATTTTGTGCTGCTTCATAAATTGTTTCACAATTTCCTTGTCTTGATCCGAAAAAAATTGAAGTAAATCTTTCGTGGATGTATATTCTTGAAATGTGTCTTTCGTAGTGAGGAAAAAATTTTGTTTTTTCGATTCAAACACATATTGCTTCGAGACCAGATTGATGTCGGCGATCAATCGTTTTGTCCAATGGACATGCAATTGAATTTGCCCTTGATTTAAAGTTTGCGCTATCAGTTGACGGTTGTCGGGAGTTTTTCGAAGTGAAAATGTTTCTCCTTCTATATTGATTTCTTCAAGCCAAGCTTTTGATACGATCAGCAATCTATTCGATCCCTGTAAATCAGTATATTGTAAGATTATTTCTTGGTTTAACAAGTCGTAATTCAGCAAGACATCTTTATATTCTTTTCCGCGAATCACTAAAGAGCCAAGTTGAAATTCTTTTTGATTGAGGTATTGATGCCCTTTCACTCCTGAGCCCGGAAAGTAATTGTAAACTTTCCCATTGATCAACATTGGATCTGGACCATACATTTGCTTCCTTTCAGAAACGTTCTGACTTTGCAAGTTTGATTGAATAAAAAAAACAGAAAAGATAAAAACATAGAACGAAAAACGAGGCATATTTGGCTAATTTGGATTATACAAATATACTCAAATTATTCAATTTATAGGCTCCGTTTTTGAGCTTCGCTCGTTTTGAAGTGTTCAAGGAAATGTCGAAAATTGTAAGTTTTTTGTTTGAATTAGAAACACAAATAGTATAAATTTTGTGTGGTCATTTAGGAATTTATTACGCTATTATGAATGTCAATCTACAAAAAAACCGATTTAAATCAATAAAAAATATGTTTTAAAAAGCCTAAAATTATGTTCTTTTAGGAGTTTTTGTGAAGAGCTGTTAAAAGTTTTGCATCCCACGTCTGTTAATGCTTGACATACTTAATTTAGAATCATTTTTTTTAATTAATTACTATGTGAGCATAGTAAAAAATGCTTACTTTTACGTGCATTTTTGATAAAAGAGATGGCATTTATATTCAACGATTTTAAATAAACCTAATTATAAATAAATTCAAATTAAAAAAGAATGAATAAGATTAAAGTAGCAAATCCGGTTGTAGAGCTTGATGGTGATGAAATGACACGCGTTATTTGGCATTTTATCAAAGAAAAATTGATTTATCCATACCTCGATTTAGATATTAAATATTTCGATTTAGGGATGGAGCATCGCGATGAAACCAACGACCAAGTCACTATTGATGCCGCAAATGCAATAAAAAAATACAATGTAGGTATAAAATGTGCTACCATTACACCTGATGAAGCACGTGTAGAGGAATTTGGTTTAAAGGAAATGTATCGTTCGCCCAATGGAACGATTCGGAACATATTGAACGGAACCGTATTTCGCGAACCAATCGTAATTAAAAATATACCTCGTCTAGTTCCAGGCTGGACTGATCCCGTAGTAATTGGACGTCATGCTTTTGGCGATCAATACCGCGCAACAGATTTTACTCCTAAAGGAAAAGGGAAACTTACCATGACTTTTACGCCGGCCGACGGAAGCGCACCTCAAGTTTTTAATGTATTTGATTTCGAAGGCGATGGAGTTGCCATGGCTATGTACAATACTGACGAATCAATCTATGGCTTTGCGCGCGCTTGTTTTGCAATGGCGATATCCAAACAATGGCCTTTGTATCTTTCGACCAAAAACACCATTCTGAAAAAATATGACGGTCGCTTTAAAGATATTTTTGAAGAAGTATATCAAACGGAATTCAAAACTCAAATGGATATTATTGGAATTACTTACGAACACCGTTTGATCGATGATATGGTTGCTGCTGCAATGAAATGGAGCGGAAAATATGTTTGGGCTACAAAAAACTACGATGGCGATGTTCAGTCAGATACATTGGCTCAAGGATTTGGTTCATTGGGATTGATGACATCTGTTTTAATTGCTCCCGATGGAAAAACCGTTGAAGCAGAAGCTGCTCACGGCACAGTTACTCGTCATTATCGTATGCATCAACAAGGAAAACCAACTTCTACCAACCCAATTGCTTCTATTTTTGCTTGGACAAGAGGTTTGGCTCACCGTGGCAAACTCGATGATAATCAAGAATTAATCAACTTTTGCAATACATTGGAACAAGTTTGTATTGAAACAGTTGAATCCGGAAAAATGACAAAAGATTTAGCACTTATTGTTTATGGTGAAAAATTGACCCAAAATCAGTATTTGACCACAGAAGATTTCTTAAGTGCTTTAGATGAGGGCTTAAAAGTTAAGCTTCAATAAAACAAAAATTTTTTAAATATGTCAACTTTAAAAACAAAATTGGCTCAGAAAATTGCTGAGCACAGACCAAGAACCACACGCTTACTTAAAGAATTTGGCGATGTGAAAGTAGGCGAAGTTACCATTGAACAAGCAATCGGTGGCGTTCGCGATGTAAAATGTTTGGTTACCGACATCTCCTATCTTGATCCACAAGAAGGAATTCGCTTCCGTGGATTTACTATTCCTGAAGTAATGGCTGCCTTGCCAAAACCTGACGGTAAAGATTTTCCTTACGTAGAGGGTTTTTGGGCTTTTTTATTAACCGGCGAAATTCCCACTCTTGAAGAAACATTGGAAATTGTTGAAGAATTTAAATCACGCAGCACAGTTCCTGCCTACGTATATGATGTTCTAAAAGCACTTCCAAAAGATTCTCACCCAATGGTGATGTTCAACACAGCCATTTTAGCCATGCAGAAAGAAAGCAAATTTGCCAAATTCTACGAAGATGGTTTCAATAAAATGACTGCTTGGGAAACCATGTACGAAGATTCTACTGATATGTTGGCTCGTTTGCCCGAAATAGCTGCTTTTATCTATCGTTATAAATATAAAGCAGGCGATATCATTGCAAATCCAAATGAAGATATTGGAACAAATTTTGCCAAAATGATGGGCATTCCTGCTCCTTATGATGATGTGGCTCGTATGTATTTTATTTTGCATTCCGATCATGAATCTGGAAATGCATCAGCACACACCACTCACTTGGTAGCAAGTACTTTGGCCGATGCATACTATTCTGTTTCTGCTGGTATGGATGCACTTGCCGGACCATTGCACGGATTGGCCAATCAAGAAGTTCTGCGTTGGTTACAAGCTGTAATGGACAAACTTGATGGCGTGGAACCTACCGAAGAAATTATGAAACAATTCGTTTTGGACACTTTGGATAGCGGACAAGTAATTCCTGGTTTTGGCCATGCAGTATTGCGCAAAACAGATCCTCGTTATCAATCGCAACGCGAATTCTGCGAAAAACATTTGCCAAACGATAAGATGTTTAAATACGTAGATATGCTTTATCGCGTAGTTCCAGACATTTTGTTGGCAAAAGGAAAAGCAAAAAATCCTTGGCCAAATGTAGATGCTCAGTCAGGCGTTATTCAGTGGTTCTACGGAATTACCGAATATGATTTTTATACTGTCATGTTTGGTGTAGGCCGTTCCATTGGCGTTTTGGCAAATATTACTTGGGATAGAGCTTTGGGTTATGCCCTCGAACGCCCAAAATCTTTGACAACAAAAATGTTGGAAGACATTGCTGCAAAAGCAAAATAATATCTTCTTTAAGCCCCTATAATTGCGTTATAGGGGCTTTTTATGTCTGCTAATTTTCGTATCTTTGTTCGCAATGATTGTGCAAATTGATCTTCTTTTAAAAGCGAAAAAACGAGGTTTCCATCTCGTTACCTCTGAAGTTTTGTCTGTTTTGCCAAATCTTCCAAAAATTGGTTTGCTAAATTTGTTTATACAACATACTTCTGCGGGACTCACAATCAATGAAAACGCTGACCCAAGTGTTCGGATTGATTTTGAAACCATTTTTAATAAGTTAATTCCCGAAAACGATCCTGAATATATTCATGTTTTTGAAGGGAAGGATGATATGCCGGCACATATAAAAGCTTCTTTATTAGGTTCTTCTATTTCAATCCCAATCGTAGATGGAAAGCTAGGTCTGGGTACTTGGCAAGGAATCTATTTGGGAGAATTTAGAAACAACGCATCCGAACGCCGTCTTATTTGTACTTTATATTCTTAATATGCTTTTAAAAATCATTTTGTTAAGCTCTATTTTATTGGGATTTGTTGTCTTGGGTTTTGGTATTCAAATCTTCTTTTCGAAAAAAAAACGATTCCCTCAAACGGCTATTGGTCATAATAGCGAAATGAAAAAAAGAAAAATATTTTGCCCTCAGACGCAAGAAAAAATCATTCGAAAGAACAAAAAACCTTGGCAGAGTCCCTTTTAGGTTTTTCAATCAAATTAAGGAACATGCTTGCTGATTTTTTTTCTTGGGGCTTTTCAAAAAAAAGAACCAATGGGCCGATTTAAGTACGAACACGTAAAAAAATACAACCCAATTGATTCTAAATTTATTCGCTAAAATCTTAGAATTATTTACTATCCAAATAAGGTTCTTTCTGATTGTTGGATTTAAAATAATCTATATTGTCAGATGAATTGGTCAATATGAATGTATTGATGGTATTTATGGTGGCTGCAGTTCCAACTATTACAATCTCAAAAACGCGCCAAGTATCGCCAGTTCCGGTAAAAGTGGGCGGACTAAAACTTCTTAGTAAGCCGGTATGATCGTACAATTCCACTTTTGTAGGAGAAGAAACTATTCCACTACCGCCTGTGGCTGTGTATCGATTGGAATAATTATGAACTGAATAACGGTATGTTCCTGTATAAAAGCTGGTTATGGTTGTTGTTTCGGGTCCGTAGCTTACCAAATCGTCCACGTCTAAGCTTACATATTGATTTGGATTTTTGTCGGAATAATACATGTGAAACCTTCCGCCACTGCCGTCGGGACCGGTCAAATGACTGTCTAAGTCGTCGGGTGTAACACCCCACGTCAAAACAATTCTATAGCTGCCGGTATTTGGTGCACTAACTAGTGTAACCGCATCGAGGGCATTGTTGCCGGTAATGGCTGTAATACCCGTGATAACTCGAATGAAGAATCCATCATAAACGACGAAGCATTTATAATCTCCAGCTACAACAGTAATTGTAAAACTGCCATCGGTGCCTGTTGTTGTGCTATAGTCTGCATTGTCGTAATCAGCAGCAGTTAAATCATTTGTGAAATACAAATCAGCATTGGCTAAACCTAAACCAGTTTGTGAGTCAATAATGAATCCTGTTATCACAGCATCAGCTTCCGGATCTTTCTTACATGAATTAAAACTGAAGGCCATGCCAAGGAATAAAATGACACTAAAATAAATAAGTACTTTTTTCATAATGCAATTTTTAGAAATGTGAATAATAATTTTTGTTTATCGAAAATGAAGTGGTGTAAATTTACAATTCTGAATACATGAAAACAAGTGTTTAGTTCGAAATATTTTAACAACGAATAGTTAGAAAGTTCCATTTGGTCTTTTTTGTTGGTTTTATTTTTTTTATCAAAGCAGAACTTTGCATTTAAATTGCTTAATTTGCTAGATTATCATCTAAAATATATCCAATTTCACGCAAAAGCTCTCTCGTATGTTCTCATCTCATTTAAATGAACTGCTCGAAGAATGGAATTCCTCTTTAGCAAAGAATCAAAACTTGGCCATCGATTTGCTCCAAACAGCAGATTCATTGGCTCAAAGCGAAAAAATGAATACGTTGCCCAATGAGCTGGCTCACTTATTCCTGAATTCCACCGGCAAAAGCTCTTTTTTGAAACAACTTCCGTCTGTTGAATCGAGAAATAAATGGTCGGAACTGGTATTTAAGTTCATACAAGCATCCGAATATTCCTTGCTCGATATGTTCCAATATCGTATAAAGGAAGTTGGAAATCAGTCGCTCTTTATTGATATGAGCACCGAGCTGCCACTGCGATGGACATACAAGCAAGTCGATCTTCATACGCGCGAAATCGCCTCCGTATTTTACCGTTTTTCGGATGCTCCTCGCGTGGCCATCTATTCCGAAAATAGTGTGGAAAGTGCTATGTGCGATCTGGCGTGCTTGTTTTACGATATTTTTGATTGCCCACTCAATGTGCATTTTAATAAAGAAACACTTATACTACTTTTCGACCAACTGGAAGTGAACATTGCTGTGGCGGATACTGCCAGCCGATTGAAAATTCTGGAAGAAGTTCGGAAAGTAAGCAAAAAACCATTTGTTATTTTTGTTTTGGATCCTGCCTTACTAACCAACGAAAAAGATATTTTCTTTTTAAATGAAGAATGCAAAGTTTTTGGATTGGAAGAAATTAACGCTCTTTTGAACGCCAGAAAACGAAAACCAATCAATCAGGTGGCCACCACTATGTTTACATCGGGAAGCACTGGCTTAGCAAAAGGGGTTTCTTTCTCCAATTACTCACTTGTTTCAAAAAGATTTTCACGCGCAGCGGCTGTTCCAGAAGTCGGAAACAATGAAGTAATGCTTTGCTTTTTGCCGCTTTTTCATACTTTTGGCCGCTATCTGGAAATGTTGGGTTCTATCTATTGGTTTGGCACTTATGTATTTACTGGAAACAATTCAACGGAAACTTTACTTTCGCTCTTTCCTAAAATAAATCCTTCAGTATTTATAAGCATCCCGTTGCGCTGGACACAACTGTACGAAAAAACCATGGAAATGGTGAAATCTACTGATTCTGCTATCGAAATTAATAGAAAACTTAGAGAGGTGGTGGGAAATAGATTGCATTGGGGACTGTCAGCCGCCGGATATTTAGATCCAAAAATATTTCAATTTTTTCAGGATCAGGGCATTTTTTTGTGTAGCGGATTTGGAATGACCGAAGCCACCGGCGGAATTACGATGACTCCTCCGGGAAAATACATCGAATCAACCACCGGAATTCCATTGCCTGGCTTGAAAGTTCGCTTTACACCGGAAAACGAAATGGAAATTAGCGGACATTATATTGCGCATTACTTGGAAAATGCCGGCCCCAATGATATCATAAAATTCCCAATCGATGACCAAACTGATTTTTGGATGCCCACAGGCGATATTTTTAGAGTCAATTCGGATGGATATTTCGAAATAATTGACCGACTGAAAGACATCTATAAAAACAACAAAGGACAAACGATCGCTCCCTTATCGGTCGAAAAATTATTTACAGATGTGCCCGGAATAAAGCATACTTTTTTGGTTGGCGATGCGCGCCCGTACAATGTTCTGCTAATTGTTCCCGACGAAGAGGATGCCGTTTTGAAAGCAACAGGTTCTTCTGAAAATAAAATGGAATATTTTCATCAGATTGTGGCGGCAGCGAATAAAGACTTGGCTCCTTACGAACGCGTGATCAATTTTGCCTTGCTCAAACGTGATTTTAAGATTGACAAGGGCGAATTGACTCAAAAGGGAAGTTTTAATCGGAAAACCATTGAGGCAAACTTTGCAGAAAGTATCAACAAATTGTACGAAAGCAATACCGTTACACTAAAAATAAAAGGACTTAAAATTCAGATTCCAAGATGGTTTTTCAGAGATTTGAGTATTCTGGAAAGCGATATTGTACTCGATTCGTATGGTTTGTTCAATACCCAAAACAAACAAAAGTTACGTTTAAAAGTATTGAAAAAGTCAGGGAAAATTTTGATTGGCGATTTGATTTATTCCGTTTTAGGACATGAAATTGATTTGGGATTGTTTGCCCGCCAACCACGTTTATGGATTGGAAACCCAGAATTGATAAGCTTTTGTCCAATAAAAGAAGGTTGGGATTTGCCGTTAAAACAACTCACTGCGCAGGTTGAACGTCCTTTTGAAATGAGTCATGAATACAGTTTTCTGAATCTACCACCAATCAATCAGGTACGCGATCAGCGTTTGATTTTTGTGAATACAATTCTTAGCCTTGCTCTTTTTGGCGATTCCAAACTTTCGCTCGAAAACACCATGCAAATAAAAGAAATATTTGGAAAATATGACGAAAAAATGGCCGAAGTAATCCGAAGGAGATTGGAAGCTTTGGCGTGTCATCCATTGGAAGAGGTGAGGGCACTCGCTTATCGTATCTTGTTGTTGGACGATGCCAGCCCGGATTATTCTAAACTTTTTCCGGCTTTTATCCAGTCGGGATTGACTTTTTTGAACGAAAACTCCATTCGCGAAATTGCTTCCCAAGATATGGGAAAACAACATTTGGAAAGTCTCCGACAGCGATTATACACCTATCGAGTTCAGCTAAATTGGCCGGCCGATAAAAATACACGGAGCCAGTTTGAAAATGTACTGGAACTGCTCTACAATTTTGCCTACAATCATATCGAATATTACAGCTCGGTGAGGGCTGAATTTGCGAGCTGGATTTTGCATAAAAGCGATCCTTATCTTGTAAAAATAGCCTACAATTATTTCAAATTGCTCTACGAGAATTTTGAAATTAAGCTTCGACACCAGTCGGCGATTCTTACGAAAGAAGAATGGTTGCGAAAAATTGTTTTTGAAGAAGGTATTACAGGCGATATCTCAGAAAATGTTTTAAATATTTTTTCCGAATCCACTTTTATCCGACAATCGGTTATGTTGGCTTACGAAGACAACGATTTTGATATCGATCAGATAGTAGAAAAAGGAATGTGGATTTCGCGCCTTAGGTCATTTGGCGATTTTAAACATTTTCGACTGAGCATCAATACTCTTGCCGGAAAGCATTTCGATCTGCATTTTATGATAAACAAAACCATTGGTTTGGCCGAAGGAGCCAAAACCGTCCATTGGCTAGCCGCTATTTCTGGCTATCCGTATGCAACGCTAAGCATGCCGGCACTTGGTTGTTTTCGTCCAAAAGATGGTGCGCTCACGAGTAAGTTTATTGGCGAATTAAGCATTTGGGACAAAGTGCGCGAATTTGCGGGAATTCATCATTCGCTTGGTTATTTGAACATTCGCAATCCTTGGCGAAAATTATTCATCAAAGGCTTGGCTGTTTTTTATATTGCATGGCGCCAGAGCGGTTTTCAGATTGTTCCCGGAATTGTATCTCCAACAAATGTGGTTGTTCCTGAATTGGATTATTTGGAATCGGCAACCATCATTTCTGTAGCTGGGCTGAAGGAATATAAAAATTCACTTTCCTTGGTAAAACCTATGCTCGAAAATTTCTTCTATCGCTTGGAAGCGCATTATCCCTGGGTTGCAAAACAATTGAAAGTGCGTTGGATTTTTGATGCCTGCATCGAAGGATTGGGCTATAAGGCCGGGTTCGATTTTCTTATTCAATTGAAAGCTGATTTACAAAAAAATCCCCTTCTTACTTCAGATCATGAAAGTTTGGAACTTATTTTGGATGCGTATCTGGAACGCATGAAGGCAACCTATTATTTGCCTTTGGCCTATTACAATACCATTGATCAATACAAAGAATGGGAAAAGATCAATCCGGCATCTACCGAAATAGCCAAAGAACAAACCATTTTTGAGTTGTCTGGATTGTATCGCATTTATCGCTTTGCCGAAATTGTGCGATACAAACTCTACCGAAATACGTATTTTGCCAATGCAAGCCAAGAAATTCAGGCTGCTTTTGATGCTTTATTGGAAAGAATGGATAAAGATATTTCAGTGCCTGCTACTCAATTACTTGAATTGTCAGATTTGCAGTCTGTATTGAAAGAATCGGAAGACAAAGGAATTTTTAGCCGCATGGTTTTTTCGCGGCTTCAACGACAACAAAAACTAGACATTGTAAAATTAAGTGAGAGCAAGAAGGAGCAAGTAGTTGTAAATTCTTATCTCAAAGATAAATTGGGCTCTGAATATATTTTTAGAGAGCCGCTCGAACCCAGTGAAATAGGAAAACTTTATCGATTATTTTTCGAAGAAAATTATCCGAAGTCGATTTCGAAAATGGATAAACACATGGTGGTTATTGATAAACAAGGCAGGGTAGTGGGCGGATTGTGTTACATTTTATTGGAAAATCATGTTGTTTTGCTCGATGGAAGTGCCATAACAACACCTTTGAAAGGAAGAGGGATTG
>DYSK01000065.1 GCA_020718315.1 Draconibacterium orientale | reverse complement strand
ACGAAAAGGGAAATAGTTTACGCAAAGCCTTTCTAAAAGCACCGCTTAAATTTAAACGAGTAAGTTCTCATTTTTCGAATAGCCGAATGCATCCTGTATTGAAAATCCGTCGTCCATATCATGGTGTTGATTATGAAGCTGCCAAGAAATTGGTCGAAAACAAAGGCATAATCACCGCCGATCTTCAGGCAGATTTGGACAAAGTAGACGCAGCCGGAATACCAACGGATATCGTTTTTGAGCAAGGGCCGAAATATGTTGGATTATAAACGGCAGTGAATTAAATTACCAAGTTGTTGAATGTGTTTTCATTGGCTTTTTTGTTGAAAATCGTATCTCCTTTTACAGGCAGTTCGTCACTAGAGATAAAAAATAAACCCTCAACAAAAATTTGATGAGGGTTTATTAAATTGGATGAGATGATCTCTACTTTACTTCTTCAAAGTCAACATCTGTTACCTCATCATTTGTGCCACTTTTTTGTTGGCCGGCATTTGGATTGGGCTGTTCAGCACTACCTTGTGCCTGAGAATCTTGATACATGTGTTGGCTTGCTTCTTGCCACAATTGATTTAATGTAGCCATGTGAGCTTCCACTGCGGGCAAATCCTTTTTATGATGTGCTTCTTTCAAATCGGCAGCCGCTTTTTCGATGGCTGCTTTTTTATCGGCCGGAACTTTGTCGCCGTATTCTTTGAGTTGTTTTTCTGTTTGAAAAACCAAAGAATCTGCTTGATTGAGTTTATCAATCTCTTCTTTTAATTTTCTGTCCGATTCGGCATTGGCTTCGGCTTCGGCTTTCATCTTCTTGATTTCTTCATCGGTCAATCCGGAAGAAGCTTCAATACGAATGCTTTGCGATTTTCCTGTTCCTTTGTCTCTAGCACTTACGTGCAATATTCCGTTTGCATCAATATCAAAGGTAACTTCTATTTGCGGAACGCCACGAGGAGCTGGCGGAACGCCATCTAAGTGGAATCGGCCTAAACTCTTGTTTTGTGTTGCCATTGGACGTTCGCCCTGCAAAATATGAATCTCCACAGAAGATTGATTTTCGGCTGCAGTTGAAAACGTTTCGGATTTCTTAACGGGAATAGTCGTGTTTGATTCTATCATTTTTGTCATGACTCCACCAAGCGTTTCGATGCCCATTGATAAAGGTGTAACATCCAACAAAAGAACATCTTTTACATCGCCACTCAATACACCGCCTTGAATTGCAGCTCCAATTGCTACGACTTCGTCGGGATTAACGCCTTTTGAAGGCTCTCTTCCGAAGAATTTTTTTACCACTTCTTGGATAGCAGGAATACGTGTTGATCCTCCCACCAAAATAACTTCGTTTATATCGGCAGCAGTAAGTCCGGCATCTTTTAGAGCCAATCGACAAGGCTCTATAGTCCGCTGTACCAAGTCATGTGTAAGTTGATCAAATTTGGCGCGGCTAATTTTGCGAACAAGGTGTTTTGGGACACCATCAACCGGCATGATATAGGGCAAGTTGATTTCTGTTTCGTTTGAAGATGACAATTCGATTTTTGCTTTTTCGGCGGCTTCTTTCAGACGCTGCAAAGCCATTGGATCTCTTTTCAAATCTATGCCTTCGTCGTTCTTGAACTCTTGAGCAAGCCAGTCAATAATTACGTGGTCAAAATCATCACCACCCAAATGCGTATCTCCATTGGTCGATTTTACTTCGAAAACGCCACCACCCAATTCCAGAATTGAAATATCGAATGTTCCTCCGCCTAAATCGTAAACGGCAATTTTTTGATCTTCTAGTTTTTTATCTAATCCGTATGCCAAGGCAGCAGCCGTGGGCTCATTGATAATCCTTTTTACTATAAGTCCCGCTATCTCTCCGGCTTCTTTCGTTGCTTGACGCTGCGAATCGCTAAAGTAAGCAGGCACGGTGATTACGGCTTCTGTAACAGGCTGACCAAGAAAATCTTCAGCCGTTTTTTTCATTTTTTGCAAAATCATGGCCGAAATTTCCTGTGGAGTATAATTCCGATCACCAATAGCAATGCGAGGTGTGTTATTTTCACCTTTTATCACTTTATAAGGAACACGCGAAATCTCTTTTTGTGTTCCATCAAAAGTTTCACCCATAAAACGCTTTATCGAATAAATCGTTTGCGTTGGGTTTGTAATAGCCTGACGCTTTGCAGGATCGCCCACTTTACGTTCGTTATTATCAGTAAAAGCTACGATTGAAGGTGTGGTTCTGCGGCCCTCACTATTTTGGATAACAACCGGCTCATTACCTTCCATTACGGCTACACATGAGTTGGTAGTTCCTAAGTCAATACCAATTATTTTTCCCATTTTCTTATTTTTATATTTTTAATTAAATCATTTTTTCAATAGCTGGCTTATTTCAATATTTATGCCATTGACACAATTTTTTAGATTTCTGACAAAAGGGCAGAAAATAGGAGCAAGCGTACCTACAAGTTTATTCAAAAATATTCTTTTGCATTTCCTTGTTTTATTGGGTATATTTTCTTTTCTTGCTTTGATAATTGATGCAAAAAAAAGCCTGATGAGATTTTTTTGTAGATCGACGATTCTGCTGTTTGCCCTCACCTTGTTTGGCAGATTGCCCGCGCAAAATACGGGCATGGTTGATAGTCTTTTGCTTGTATCAGAAGCCGCAACCCCACAGGCAAGAGTGTTGCTTTTTATTGAGATTTCAGAAATCCTAAAATCAAGCAACGCGGCATTGGCTCTAAAATACAGCAATGAGGCACTTGCGCTTGCCAAAAATCTTGAAAAGGAAGACTTAATTTTAGAGGCTTTAAAAAAAACCGGGGCAATATATTTATATTCCGGTAAGATGGATCTGGCAAAAGACTATTACAACATGGCGGCCGACCTCTGTAAAAAACAAAAAAACTACGCTGGTTTGGCCGAAAATATTCGAAGTGTCGGCTTGGTTTATTCTCGAAAAGGCGACCTAACCAAAGCCAAAGAATATTTTATTCAATCATACGAATTAGCCAAAACGAGTCAGGATACTTTTCAAATTATCCTTTCGTCGGTTTCTCTCGGCAATACGTGTTTGAAACAAGGAAACTACGAACAAGCTCTTGCGTTTCTCAATAGCGCCCTGTTTTTTGCTGAAAGAAACCATTCCTTTATGGAAGAAAGAGCTCGTATTTACAACAATTTAGGTGTCTTATTTTCTGAAAAGGGCAAATATGCTAAATCGCTCCAATATTATGAACGCGCTGCTTGGCTCTACGATTCATTGAACAATCAGGCAGATTTGGGGAAAACATATAACAACATTGGAACCATTTATTGGTATTCGGATAAGGCTGAAACTGCTCGCCTGTATTATGAAAAGAGTTTAATAATACGGAAGGCTTTGAACGATACTGTTGGCGAAGCTTACGTTCTAAATAATTTAGGGATGCTGGCCGGAGAAAAAGGAGATTTAATCTTAGCCAAATCGGATTTTGAAAAAGCACTTCTTTTGTTTGAGCAACAGCAATACCGAAACGGCTGTTTATTGGTTACCTACAATCTTGGCGAGACGTATTTTGCATTGAATGAGTTTGCTAAAGCCGAAAAACATTATCATCAAAGCTTAACAATTGCAAAAAATGATGGCGTATTAGATTATGTATTAGCAAATTTATATGGCTTAACCGAACTTTACAAACAAAGCAAAGACTACGAAAAAGCAGCTAAAACTTTCGAGAGCTATAGTGCGTTGAAAGACTCCATTTCAACGAGTTCGAATACACAACAACTGATTGAAATGGAAGCGCGTTTTGATTCAGAAAAAAACAAAACCCGTTTTGAGCTGTTAGAACAAGGCGCAGCGTTCGAAAAAAAGAGTGTAAAAAGAAACAATTGGTTGTTGGCCGGAATCTTATTTACGACTCTGCTTTCCTTATTTATTTTTTACTTACTTACCCGGAAAGGAAAAATAAAAAGCAGAAGGCAATTGCAGCAATTGGAAACAAAACTGCTAAAACATCAAATGATCCCTGGTTTTCTGTTTTGCTCTTTTAACGCCATCCGCGATTTTCTCTCTAAAAACAAAAACAAAGATACCAGTCTGTACTTATCCAATTTTGCACGCACAATCAGAGCGATAATAGACGAAGCGGTCATAGAACAAATTACTTTGGATCAAGAAATCGAAACGATTGAAAACTATTTTAAATTGCGGCAGATGGGATACGAAAAACTTTTTCATTACACTATTGACATAAGCGAAACCACCGAAACGGAATTTATTCAAGTGCCTCCATTTCTTCTTTTTCCGTTTTTCGAAGTCTTTTTAGAACGATTTGGCAGCAGCGATTTTTTGTCTATTTCAATCGCCATCAACGAAAAAGAAGACCGCCTGGATTATACAACCGATATTTCATTTTCAGGGAGTCATTTTATCGACCTAAAAGACCTAAGGCTAAAACTAAATACCACATTGAAGGAGACTAACAGGCGAATAGATTTGATAAAAAGCTGTAACAAAAAGAAAATATCCCTTGTGGCTGATATTCAGAAAGGCTTAACAGAAAACAACCTCCATATTCAGCTTTTGGTTCATTTCTGAAAGAAAACTAAATTTTTGATATATTGGTAAAAAGACCTATTTTTGGATGAATAAATCATAAAAAATGAACAAGAACAATTATTGTGTTATCATGGCAGGCGGCATTGGCTCCCGCTTTTGGCCAATGAGCCGAACCTCTCAACCAAAACAATTCATAGATATCTTAGGCACAGGCGAAACGCTTATTCAGCAAACCGTGAATCGCTTTTTGAAAATCTGCCCCGTCGAAAATATCTACATTGTTACAAACGAAATGTACAAAGAACTCGTCAAAGAACAAGTTCCCGCTTTGAGTTATGATCAAATTCTGTGCGAACCCGCCCGCAGAAATACTGCTCCCTGCATTGCTTATGCAAATTATAAAATTTTGGAACGCAATCCGGAGGCAGTCATCGTTGTTGCGCCGTCGGACCACATTATATTAAAAGAAACTGTTTTTACCGAAGTAATCGTAAGCGCGATGCAAGCAGCAGCCGAAAACGATTGGCTAATCACACTCGGTATCGAACCCAGCCGACCTGATACGGGTTATGGATATATTCAATTTGATCGAAAAATTGGCGATAAACGTGACACGCGAATAAAAAAAGTAAAAACATTTACCGAAAAACCGGAATTGAAAATTGCCGAGAAATTTGTGCAAAGTGGCGACTTTTTGTGGAATGCCGGCATCTTTGTTTGGTCATTGAAAAGCATTCAAAAAGCGTTTGAAACTCACCTTGTCGAAGTGGACGATATTTTTAAAGCTGGAATGGGAATTTACAGCACACCAAAAGAACAACGCTTTATCGAAAGCGCCTATTCCGTTTGTAGAAATGTTTCGATCGATTATGGGGTGATGGAAAAAGCCGGAAATGTTTATGTATTGTCGTCCGATTTTGGCTGGTCCGATTTGGGAACCTGGGGATCGCTCTATGCTATTCGCAAAAAAGACGAAAACGAAAACAGCATTGTTGGTAAAAACGTAATGACATACGACACACAGAATTGCGTAATCAACGTGAATGGAGACAAACTAGTGGTTTTGCAGGGACTCGACGATTACATCGTAGTGGACGAAGACAACGTGTTTCTGATCTGCAAAAAATCTGACGAACAAAATATCAGGCAGTTTGTGAACGATGTGAGAACCGAAAAAGGAGATCAATTCATTTAAGAGATTAAAAAATTATTCGTTTATTACGGCTGAGACTCTTTTGCTTCAGCCGTTTCTTTTAACTTTTGCTCAATGAAATCTATTCTTACAAATTACCACACTCACAGCCATTTTTGCGACGGCCAAGAAGCGCCCGAAACTTACGTTCAGAAAGCCATTGCTCAAGGGTTCTATGCGCTCGGTTTTTCGGGACATGCTCCGGTTTTGTTTGCCAATCAGTTCTCTATTCCAGATTCGAAATTATTAGAATATTGTTCCGAAATAGAGCGACTGAAAACGAAATACGCCTCTCAAATCCATTTATATCAGGCTTTAGAAGCCGATTTTATTCCTATGCAATCTTACGATTTTGATTTTTTTCGTTTAAATCACCAACTCGATTACATCATCGGATCTATTCATTTGGTAGCTCATCCGCATTCCAATCAGCTTTGGTTTATTGATGGTGGAGAACAAGCGGCTTGGGACAAAGGCTTAGCGGAAGTCTTTGGAGGTGATATTCGTCAAGCCGTTACGGCTTTTTATCAGCAAACAAATCGAATGATTGAAACACAAACACCTGAAATTATTGGCCATCTCGATAAAATTAAGATGCACAATAAAAACCGCCTTTTCACTCAGCAAGAAGATTGGTATCAAAATTTAGTTCTCGAAACACTTTCCTTCATCAAAGAAAAAAACCTTGTCTTGGAAATTAATACGCGCGGCCTCTACAAAGGGCGAAGCGACGAGCTTTTTCCTTCCATTCCGATTGTCAAAATAGCGGATAAAATGGGGATACCGCTGATGTTGAATACCGATGCTCATCATCCAAACGAATTGACCGGATTTTATTTCGAAACCAAAGAATTGCTGAAAATGTCAGGAATAAAAGAACTGTGGCATTTTTCGCTCGCTGGCTGGTTTTCTTCTACTTTGGACTGAGCAAATTCCTCCATTCGAAATTCAAACTGTTTTCAATGCTATTTTCGCCATATATTTCCTTGATTATTACTATTTTCGCAGCTTGAAATTTTGACAGTAGACTTTTATAACATGGAATACAATCACAACGAAATAGAAAAAAAATGGCGCAGCTACTGGGCTGAAAATAAAACATATAAAGTAGAAATTGATTATACAAAACCGAAGTTTTATGTGCTTGATATGTTTCCTTATCCATCGGGAGCCGGTTTACATGTTGGTCATCCTTTAGGTTATATTGCCTCCGACATTTTTGCCCGATTTAAGCGAAACAAAGGATTTAATGTATTGCATCCAATGGGTTACGATGCTTACGGCTTGCCTGCCGAACAATATGCCATTCAAACAGGAACACACCCAGCCATTACTACTGAACTAAATATTGCTCGCTATCGCCAACAACTCGATCAAATTGGTTTTTCTTTCGATTGGAACAGAGAAGTTAGAACTTCTGATCCAAAATACTATAAATGGACGCAATGGACGTTTATTCAGCTTTTTAACTCTTGGTTTAATAATGAAACCAACAAGGCCGAAACAATCGCCCTGTTGATTGAACGTTTCGAACGAAAAGGTAATTTGGAACTGAACGCGGCCAATTCCACAGAATTGACATTTACGCCTGAAGATTGGCGTAATTTTTCGAATAAAAAAAAGCAAGAAATATTGATGGCTTACCGTTTGGCTTATCTGGCAGATATCAATGTGAATTGGTGTCCGGCTTTGGGTACTGTTTTAGCCAACGACGAAGTTAAAGACGGCCTCTCCGAACGAGGCGGTCATCCTGTCGAAAAACGTATGATGAAACAATGGTCGTTGCGAATTTCGGCCTATGCCCAACGCTTATTGGATGGATTAAATCAATTGGAATGGACCGATTCAATAAAAGAAACCCAGCGTAATTGGATCGGACGCTCTGAAGGCGCATCGGTAAACTTCAAGATAAAAGGTTTTAAGGAAGTTCTTGAAGTTTTTACAACGCGTCCGGATACGCTTTTTGGAGCCACTTTTATGGTTTTAGCTCCCGAACACGACTATTTGTCAAAAATCACGAGTCACGAACAAAAAACCGAAGTAGAATCCTATGTTCGTTGGGCGAAAAACCGTTCGGAACGGGAACGAATGGCGGAAGTAAAAACAGTGAGCGGGAAATTTACGGGCGCTTACGGAATTAATCCGATTACAGGCGCAGAAATCCCCATTTGGACGGCCGATTATGTGTTGAGTGGATATGGTACCGGCGCTATTATGGCTGTTCCCGGACACGATAGCCGCGATTTTGCTTTTGCTCGGTATTTCAACTTACCAATAATTCAGGTTGTTACGCAATTTGGAGAAATGATGAATCCCACGGAAGAATGGTCAGAATCTTACGATTCTAAAGATGGAATTATGGTTAATTCCGGTTTTTTAAATGGATTGACCGTAAAAGAAGCAATTCAGCTGACGATTAAATATATTCAAGATTTGGGCTTTGGCTACGGTACAATTAATTATCGCTTGCGCGATGCTATTTTTAGTCGTCAACGCTATTGGGGAGAGCCTTTTCCGGTATATTTTAAGGATGGAATCGCTCATGTTTTTGATGAAAAAGAGTTGCCTTTGGAATTACCGAAGGTCGATAAATATTTGCCTACCGAGAGCGGCGAGCCGCCTTTGGCACGTGCCGAAAATTGGAAAACCAAAGATGGCTTTCCAATCGAAACGAGTACAATGCCCGGTTTTGCCGGATCAAGCGCGTATTATTATCGCTATATGGATCCACACAACGAACAAGAATATTTCTCGAAAGAAGCCAATGAATATTGGGAAAATGTAGATTTGTATATGGGCGGCGACGAACACGCTACCGGCCATTTAATGTATGCACGGTTTTGGAGTATGTTTTTGTTCGATCTAGGCCTTACTGTCAAAGAAGAACCTTTCAAAAAGCTCATTAATCAAGGAAAAATTCAAGGGAGAAGCAGCTTTGTTTACCGTTTAAATGGGACAAATACATTTGTATCGCACGGGCTGATTAAGAAATACGAAACCACCAAACTTCATGTTGATATTGAATTAGTGCACAATGATATTTTGGATATAGAAGCATTTAAGCGGTGGCGCGAAGAATATGCTACTGCCGAATTTATATTAGAAGATGCTAAATATCACTGCGGTTGGGAAGTCGAGAAAATGTCGAAATCCAAATACAACGTTCAAAACCCCGACCACTTGATTGAAAAATATGGCGCAGACACTTTTCGTCTGTACGAAATGTTCTTAGGCCCGATAGAAAATCATAAACCCTGGGATACCAATGGCATTGAAGGGGTTTTTCGATTTATCAAAAAATTCTGGCGACTTTATCATTCCAACGATTCTTTTGAGCTAAGCCAAGCCGAGCCAAGTAAGGAAGAATTGAAAATTTTGCATCAAACCATCAAAAAAATTCAAGAGGATATTGAGCGGTTTTCATTCAATACTTCGGTAAGCCAATTTATGATTTGCACCAATCAGCTTTTCGACTTAAAATGCAATAAAAAAGCTGTTTTAGAGCCACTTACCGTTTTAATTTCTTCTTTTGCCCCACATATTGCCGAAGAACTTTGGGAAAAATTAGGACATACCGAAAGTGTTACCAAGGCTGAATTCCCTGAATTTATTGAAGATTATATCAAGGAAGACACCTTTGAATATCCGGTTTCCTTCAACGGAAAAATGCGTTTCAAAATAGAATTGCCAATCGATATGAACATTGCTGACGTTGAAATTGCCGCTCTTTCGACCAAAGAAGCACAAAAATGGCTTCAGGGAAATCCCCCTAAAAAAGTAATTGTAGTGCCCAATCGCATTGTAAATGTGGTGATTTAGATTATGGAAATACTTTCGGTCGATTATTGGAATCAAACCTATTTAAACAATCGATTGAGTTGGGATATTGGTTACGTTTCAACGCCATTAAAGGCATATTTTGATCAGTTGAAAGACAAATCGCTCCGTATATTAATTCCCGGAGCTGGCAATGCGTATGAAGCAGAATACTTATGGAAACAAGGGTTTCGCAATATTTTTGTGCTTGATTTTTCCGAAGTGGCCATACAGCGTTTTCTTTCTCGATTTCCTGAATTCCCAAAGGAAAACATTCTAAAACAAGATTTTTTTCTTCATGAAAAAAAATACGATTTAATTGTAGAGCAAACTTTTTTTACATCCATTTTTCCTAGTCAGCGACAAGCTTATGTTGAAAAAACGGCTCAGCTACTCCTGCCGAATGGCAAATTGGTAGGTTTGTTCTTCAATCATCACTTTTCGTTCGATGGACCTCCGTTTGGTGGAAGCCAAGAAGAATACCGACTTTATTTTTCGCCCTATTTTCATTTCAAAATATTCGAAACAGCCTACAATTCAATAAAACCAAGAAAAGACCGTGAACTTTTCGTGCTGCTCGAAAAGAATATTTCCTAAGAAATAACTGTTTTCATTTGAGAGAAAATCTGTTCTTGATCGGTTTTTAACGTTTGATAATCAGTAGATAATTGTGTTTCCAATCTAAACCATCGGCACTGTTTTCTGAAATCGGTATAAGCAACCCAATACCAACGGGCTAAAATTCCCAAAATGGGCATAGCAACAAAAAATCCAAGAGCAAAAATCCATTCACCCAGCAGCATCCAAACAAAAATACTTCCCAAAAGATGCCAAATTGGATAGAGAAATAGGCTAACGGCAAACTTAAAACTACTGTGAAATTGCCTGTCGCTCATTTTATTTCCGACCCAAATAGAAAATCCAAAAGGAAAATAATTCAGCAGCCAGCCAATCGCAAATACAGGCGAAGCCACAAATAAAAGCGCCCATTTGGTAAGCAGTTTGAATTTTGACACCGCAGGTTTTGTCACAACTTCATAATCCAATTTTTGTGCTGATAAATTATCGCGAAAGCGCAAAACAGTGTTTTGAAAACCGCTCATTTGCTCCGGATATTCTTCTTCAAACTTTTCCAATCGACGAATCAGTTCTTGATCGGCTTGTAATTTGAAAGGCTGATTTACAGACGGGAAACCCATTTCTTTAGCCATTTCAAATTTGTAAATCTCTCGCAGTTCATTGTACAAATCGTAATGGTTCACACTTTTTATATGAACCATTAACGGAATTAAAGACTCGGCTAATCTTTCTTTTATTTGGTTGATGGCAATCGCAGGCGATTCTTTGTAACTTTCAATAAAATCGGAAACCTGAATGGGTTTCCCGAAATTGATGAGCAACTCCGTTCTAAAATTGTAATAATCGGAGTAATCCATTCCAACCGGAACGATCTGCATATTCAATTGAAAATCATTGGCTTCCTCGGTTTGAAAGGCAATACGTGCGAACCCTTTTTTTAATGGGCGCAATCGCCGCTCACTTCCGTGATTTCCTTCGGCCATAATCACAATACCGATTTTGCTTTTAATGACATCGATGGTTTTTTGGAATACCTTATCGTTCTTTTTTACTTCACTGTAGCCGTCTTTCATCCGAAAAATAGGCAACATCCTAAAAAAGTACAATATGGCAGCAATCAGTGGTTTTTTGTAAATGTCGGATCGAGCCATAAAAACTAACCTTCCTTTTACCCCAAAAAGAAAAACCAAAGCATCCATCAAAGCATTTTGATGATTTCCCGTAAAAATTAAATGTGCGTTTTGCGGAATCTGCTCTCTGTTTAAAATAACGATGCGCCTATAAAAAACGCGATTATGCCAGAAAGCCACAAAAGGTTTCAAAAGAAGGTAGATATACGATTTTTTATCAATACGATTGATTCCCATCTATTTTTCTTTTACTTCAGCTAAACGTTTTTTGGTGAAAAAGGAATACAATTGCGAAAAACCACCCGACCAATAGGCTGCCAAACCAAATCCACT
>DYSK01000064.1 GCA_020718315.1 Draconibacterium orientale | reverse complement strand
CACCTGCAATGCCGAAAGGGTTTTGCCAAAGCGCATTTTGGCATTCCAAAGCATTTGATTGCTTTTGCGGAATTGCTTTTTGGTTTTATCTATGGCGTCCTTTTGCTCAGGGCGGAAAGCAATGGGGTTTTTATCGTCGGTAATTTGGTGAGCACCGAGCGATTGTTTTCCTTCCTTTACGGCTTTAATGGCATTTTTTACCGTTTCGAGGTCGGTCACAAACCATTCGTTGGCTTTATGCTGTGTATCAAAGGTTTTTCGTTTAATGCCCGAACGTGTCAGCACGTTGTGTACTTCGGCATCCGAAAAAGCATTAAAGGTTTTATTTTTGATAAAAACAGAAAGTTCGGTGTATAGCAAGTCGTAGCTAATGCCGGCTGTTTGCGTGTATTGATTGATGCGTTTTTTGGCAGCTTCGTTGAGCGCTTTGCTGTTAGGTTCCAGTCCCCAGATATTCTCTGTATCGGTGGTTGCTTCACCAATTTTCAGACAACCATTGTGTTCCGTATCGTTGATGCGAAACACATAAATCAGTTTTGGAAGTAATGCCGAAGCGAATTTCATCTAGATTATAATTTAAATTTCATTGTTATTAGTTAGAAGTTCTGACAGTTGCTGTAGCTTATTGGTTAACAGTTGTTTACTGATAAGTTTTGTTTCGTAATCGGCAATAATTGCAGGACTTGAGCTTCGTGCCATAGCATATTCAACCACTTCGGTATCTTTTCCTTTGCAAAGCAAAATGCCTATGCTTGGGTTTTCGCTGGGTCGTTTTACATCCCTGTCGAGTGCTTCGAGGTAAAAATTAAGTTTGCCCAAAAATTCAGGTTCAAAGTCCTGTATTTTAAGTTCAAACAAAACAAGGCATTGTATATCGCGGTGGTAGAATAGCAAATCTGTTCTATAATCATTATTTCCAACCTGCAGGCGATATTGATTTCCCATGTAAGCAAACCCTTTACCCACTTCGAGTATAAATTTTTGAAGGTTAAGTATAATTGCTTTCTCAAATTCATTTTCAGAATGTCCTTCGGGTAAATTGAGAAATTCAAAAACAAAAGGATCTTTGAATATGTTTTGCGGCAATCGGGTTGATATTTTACTTAACTGATTATTACTCAACATGGTTCTTTCGTAAACAGCCGTATTGAGTTGTCTTTCCAAATCGCGTACCGACAAATTTTGTTCTATGGTTAAGTTCAGATAGAATATTTTTTCTTCGGCCGTTTTTGTTTTGTTTAATATGTGCAAATGAGCCGACCATTGAATTTGTGACAACACTGTTGTCACAAATGTAGTTGCCTCATTTTCTTTTAGTTGCAAAAGCGTCAACACTGTTGACACAAATTGCTTATTTGAGTATGTTTCGTAAAACTGCTTCATCCGATAAAGTCCCCTGCGAGTGAAACCAGTAAGTTCGGGGAGTTTCGATGCAATAAAATTAGCTAATTCCTGTACGGTATTTTCGCCCCAATTTCCGATATTTACTTTACCGGATACCACCTTCCCAACATTATAATAAAGCATAATCATTTCCGCATTAGCTTTTGCATAAGTGCGGCTACGTGCATCAAGGATTAATCGCAATATTTGTTCAAAGTCCTTGTTTTTTATAACATTGAGATTCATATTAAAATATTATTTTTTAATGGTATTATTCTCATCATAGTTTCTCCAGCCACTCCTTTCATTTGAGATACCAGATTGGAACCTCAAGTTTTCCCATTCTTGTTCGGTTATCTGAAACATAAATTCTGTCGGGAAACGACTTTCGTTACGCTTAACAGCTCTGTTTATAAATTTTGTTTCAGTATCATACAATTCAGCCAAATCGCTATCAAGCATGACCTGTACACTTCTTATAGGGTATATTTTATTTTCTATATTGCTTTTCACTATTTCCATTCATTTCTTTTTTTACAATCCATGATTACTTCTTTATCAAATCCACAAACCGTATCTTCTTTCCCTTCTTTCCTGTTTCCAAATCTTTAACTCCCCAATCTTTAATCAAACAATACACTCCATTGTGTTTATGTATATTATCCGACTTGCATCCTTCGCAAGAGTTTATAATTTCATTTTCTTCAAACAAATCATGCACAATGGTTTTCCGGTCGCCACAACTGTTGGGCACAACTCCTTTCAGTCCATCCATTTGCCATACATTCCAAGATATTATATAGGCAATGTATTGAATTGATTTTAAAAGAGGTTGCTTGCCAAACTTCTGTTCATAGTTTTCGATAAACGTATAAAGCATGGCTTCGCGTGCCAATAACAGGCTGTCGCCCTGCCACTCAAATGCGTAGGTATTTCGGTATGCTGTTTGTGCTGCTTCGAGCCATTCATCACTTTTATCCACATTCTCACTAATCACACGCAGTTTTCGGTCGAGCAAACCAATACGTTTTTGGATTGGAATAAATTCTCCGGTTGTTGTATCGTAGCGGCTGGTAATATAAGGAGCTTCGCCACAGGTCATTTCCAATCGTGTATCACGGACATAATGTTTCCAAGTCTTACCTTCTTGAAAAGTGATTTTATTTGAAAATACCGTCCAACTATGCGAACCGTCGGGGTTTGTTGTTTCTATATTAAACACATTTTCGCGCCCAAACCATGCATTGTCAATCAAATTATTCTGTGCATTGCAAATCCAAGAGGGCGTAAACACTTCCGCCATATCACGCACCCGCGATTGCTGCATTTCTTTGTCTTTCTGCACACGTGGCATTATTATATTGCCTTTATCTCCTGTAATTAGCTCTGGGAGAATTGGCGCAGCAAAAGCATAACTTTCGCCTAAATAGTGGTAGTTTTCAGTAGCCCAAAAGATATTTTGTTGGGTTGTATGGTCACGCAAAAGTGTTTCCAATACCCCAGAATATTGATCTCTAATATCATTTTCTAATATATCTATTTCTTTTTGCATCAATTTTTATCTGTTATTTTTCGGTTGCCCTGCCATTACACACATGGCGGTATCGCCAGTCCGTCTAATAAGCCTCGTTAAAATTTGATTTTACATAAAATTCTTGTCTAAAATTAGCAAATATATTAACGCTAAGCATCGTTAATTTTAGAATCCGAAGCTTTTGCACTAAACTCCTGTAGGATTCGAAATCACTGCTTTCGAAACGAATCTAAACCACTTCTGCAACCGTAAAAGTACTGCCGCCAACAAAAACTAAATCATCCTTTTTAGCCGCATTTTGGGCGGCCTTTAATGCGTTATTTACGCTCGAATAAACCGCTCCTATCAAACCGATTTTATTGGCTTTAATTTGAAGCGTTTCGGCCTCTAATCCACGTGGAATATCGGCTTTGCAAAAATAATAAATAGCCTCTTTTGGCATTATATTCAGGATATGATCCAAGTCTTTATCATTTACAACTCCTAAAACAAAATGCAAAATATGATGTGGTGTTTCGGCTAATTGTTCGACTACAAAACGCAAGCCATCTTCATTGTGGCCGGTATCACAAATTGTGAGGGGATTTGTATTCAAAATCTGCCAGCGCCCGGCAAAATGCGTGTTCTTAATTACATTTTCAATTCCTTTTTGAATTTTATCCAAAGGCAATTTTAACAACAAAGCGGCAGCCATTACTGTTGTTAAATTTTTTATTTGATAGCTACCCCGAAGCGGAAAATGATGAATAGAAAACAATTCTTCGTTTTGATAAGAAATCTGAAAATCAGAAGCTTCCTTATCCAAACAAATCACTTTTATCATTTCCTCGGCAAAATAAATGGGTACGGCTTGTTCTTTTGCTTTTTTTTCAAAAACAGATTGAATTTCTGTTTGTTTTTCGCCAATCAAAACGGGGATTTTATTTTTGATGATTCCGGCTTTTTCAGCAGCAATTTTCGCCAATGTATCGCCCAAAAACTGAACATGATCGAAACCAATATTGGTGATAATAGAAAGTTCGGGGACTATAATATTTGTACTATCCAGGCGACCTCCCATTCCTGTTTCTACAATTGCAATATCCACTTTTTGCTGAGCAAAATAGTGAAAAGCCATGGCCATTGTCAATTCGAAAAAAGAAGGCGAAATGGGTGTAAACCGAACTGCAAAGTTTGCAACAAAGTCCACTACAAATTCTTTCGGAATCATTGTTCCATTCAATCGAATTCGCTCCCGAAAATCTTTTAAATGTGGCGATGTGTACAATGCCGTTTTATAACCTGCTTCTTGATAAATAGATGCCAACATATTAGCAGTAGATCCCTTTCCATTGGTTCCTGCAATATGAATAGATTTGAATTGAAGTTGTGGTTCACCCAAAATTTTCATCAAGGCATAGGTGTTGTCAAGATTTGCTTTGTAAGCCGCAGCTCCAATACGCTGAAAAGCAGGAAGCTGATTGTATAAAAAAGCGATAGTTTCTTCGTAATTCATATATTTGATAGACTGAAAAAAGCTGCTGGCATGGATTCTACAATGTCGCTTGCAATTAAACTTGCTTGTCCTTTATTTTCGGCAGCAAAATCGCCGGCAAGGCCATGCAAAAACACACCCAGAAGGCAGGTTTGCAAAGCCGAATAATTTTGCGCTCTTAACCCCAATAAAATCCCGGTCAAAACATCGCCTGAACCGCCTGTTGCCATGCCCGGATTGCCGGTAGAATTGAAAAACACTTTACCATCGGGTGTTGAAATGCTGGTATGTGCTCCTTTTAGGATGACAAAAATTTGATATTTTTTCGAGAAAGCCATTTGCTTATCCAATCGATCAAAATCGTTTTCTGCTTTTCCGGCAAGTCTTTCAAATTCTTTAACATGTGGAGTAAAAATTGAATTACTTGGCAAGAAATGAAGCCAGGTCTTATTTTCTGATAAGATATTCAATGCATCTGCATCCACAATTATAGGTATTTTACTTTCCTGAATGATTAATTTTACTGCCGATTGTGTTTGTTTGGCACTCCCCAAACCCGGGCCAATTGCAATGGCAGAATAATTTGATAAATTGGGAATTTTCGAGAAAAAACTTTCGTGCTCGTCTAAACTGGCCATCAATTCAGGAACCGCGCAAGGAATGATTGACATTCCGCTTTTAGGAATATGAACAGTTATCAAACCCGCGCCCGATCGCAAAGCTGCTTTTCCGGCCAAAAGGGCAGCTCCCATTTTTCCTTGACTTCCTGCTATCAACAAACCATGACCATAACTCCCTTTGTGAGCGAATTTGGTTCTTGGGCGTATCCATTCGGCCATGGATCTGCTTTCGAGAAAATAAAATGAAGTGTCGGCTTTTTGAATGTAGTTTTGATTTAAACCGATATCCAATATTTGCCATTCGCCAACAAAAGGATCATTCTCCGGCATAAAAAAGGCCAGTTTTGGAAATTGAAAACTAAGCGTATAGTCGGCCTGAAAACGTTCGTAACCTTTCGTTGATTTATCAGAAAACAAGCCACTCGGAATATCGATAGCCAGTTTTAAACAACCGGTATTGTTCAGATGATTTACCAATTGAGCAACCAAACCATGAAGCGGCCTCTTCAATCCGGAACCAAAAAGAGCATCGATCAATATTTGATCAGAGACAAGTACCGGAAATTCAGATTCAGAGGTAATGCGTTGAACGCTCACCTTTTTCAAAATACCCAATCGCTCAAGATTAATTTGAAATTCGGTAGAATAGTGCTCGCTTGCCAAAATAAAAACGCTCACTTTTTGCTTTTGCTCGGCTAATAGGCGAGCTATTGCTAATCCATCGCCACCATTGTTTCCCGGGCCGCAAAAAATGTTAAACGAATTCTTTCCCAATAATTTTGCATGAATCCATTTCACACAAGCCGTTGCGGCGCGCTCCATCAAATCAATGGATTTAATAGGTTCGTTTTCAATGGTAAACTGATCTGCCAACCGAATTTTATCAACTGAAAATACTTTTTGCATTTTATTTGAAGTTTAAATTCAATTTACAATTAAGTAGGTGTATTTCTAATTATTCTTCCTAAATAATTGTAATGTTCATCTTCGTATATCAATTCTGCTTTAAAGCCAAATTGTTCCGCATAAAAAGCCAAATTTTCGAAATCGATAAACAGCCAGGGAAAGGGTTTCCCTTTTCTATTTTCGTATTCCACCTGAAACTCCACTTCGCCATAATAGGCATCATTCAAATCGATTTTATAGCTTCCATCCTCTTCTTCTAAAAGGTAGATTAAGTCGGAAGAGTCGAAAATAATTTGGCCATCTTTTTCAAGCAATTCGTCGCATTTCTGAAAAAAAGCCTCCAATCCGACCATCGTTTCAACCAGTCCAATTCCATTCATCAAAAACAAAATGGTATCAAATTTTTCGTTTATCAGTTCAAAAAAATTAACACAATAAACGTTTTTAATACCCTGTTCTTTAGCCAATTGAACAGCATAAGGCGATATATCAATGGCCATCAGTTCGATGCCTTTTTCTTGCAAGACTTTGGCATGAATTCCAGTACCTGTTCCAACATCCAGGGTTTTTCCATAAACCAAATCCAGTGCTTTTTTTTCCGTTTCGGGCATTGCCTGCCAATTGCGAAAGAAATAGGATAAATCATAGGTTTCGTCGTCGGCTTTGTTGCAATTCACTTTCAAAGAGGCGCTGCCTTGGTTGGATTTATAGTTGGCCAATGCCAATCCCATGATATCTTCTTCTACCTTTAAAACTCCATTTTTCATGTGTACGAAATTACAAAATACTTTTTGTTGTTGAAAAGAAAAGGTCATCGCAAAGCAATGCGATGACCTTTCCAAATTGTTCTATTAAACTTAGTCTTGTAAATCTTTTACAACTTCAATCAATTCAGGCAGATCCATTCCGAGCGCCTTTAGATGTTCAATTTTTGGAACGCCGTTTTTTGTCCAGCCTCGGCGAAGGTAGACGGCATCAAGCAATTTTTCATACCTATCCAAACGGTATTCGCGTGTGATGGCCATTTTTTCTTCTACTGATTTTCCGGCAGGATCAATTCCGAGAATTTCTTTCATTTGAACATCGTATCGGTCTTGGCGCGACAAATATTCTTCTTTGGTTACAGGCCCTGCAGCGCGATAAGGCTGAGCATCGTGTTTGCGCAAACCATAACCGCGACGAATATTGAAAATACGTTGAAAATTATAAACGCGTTCGGATTGCCGAATCATTTCGTGCTTATCAAAACTCATATCGCCGGTAACAGATCTATAGATTGTTACATAATTATCCACATGTTCCGGAACTTTTGCCGGCTCATCAGTTTCTCCGTTGTTTTCGGGTTCCACATCATTCCATGGCAGTTTGCAAAGTCCTTGCAAACCAAACCAAGTGCGAAACATAGGGAAATAATGCAAAGCTTCTGCTTTTTTCTCAAAAGTAGGGATTTGATTGTTTACCATATCCATAAAAATCAACCAGGCTTCGTCGTGTTGTGGCCCTTTGTTGGTCATTGCGTACCCGCCTTGCTGAGCAAGCGATTCTTTCGAAACATATTGCGAATATTCCAAACCTTTGTTTTCCATTCCAATATCAGTCATAAACTGCTCATTGCCCCATCCATTTCGAGCAAAAAGCTCTTTCAATTTACGAACACCTAATCCTGCTACTTTTCCGAATCCTTCGCCTTTGGCAACCAAATGCAATAAATCCATGGCGGCATCGGCATTGCCAAAGTTTAATTTTAATCCACCGGTTCGCTCGTCATTTAAAATCCCATTTTCGTAACATTCCATTAAGAAACCCATAATTGTTCCCCAACTAATGGTACAAATGCCATAGGTATCGCAATAGAAATTTGTTTCGATGGTAAAATCGGGGTTAAAAATTCCCATGATGGATCCCAAAGAAGAAGCAGATTCATATTCCGGTCCATCTACTAAAACTTTACTTCCTGCATACGGTCCGGTGCGGAGCAAATAATTATCAACGCCTTTGGTACACGACATATTGCAGCCAATCCAGCAACCGTCGGGAACGCCTTGTGTAAAGAATGTTTTGTAAATATCGGAATGGATTTTGTGTGCTTCTTCGGAAGTCCCATATTTAAAATTGTTTACCGGGAGTAAATCGTAATCGCTCATTACATTGGTTAAATGAGCCGTACCTTTTGAACGCATCTGGGCTTGACTTTCGTCTAAATCGCGCATTTCGCGATTAAATCGTTTTCCACGTTCTTGGATAGCCGCTAAATCCACTACATTGTTCAAATCGCCTTTTACACCGGGAATTTTAACAACGACGGCTTTAATTTTTTTATTCCGAAAAACTGTTCCAATTCCACCACGACCGGCTTGTTTCAGTCGGACTTCTTTTCGGCGAGCATCATAAAAACTAAAATTCAACATTCCAATCAACGAATGATCGGCGGCAATACCGGTGGAAATTACGCCTATGTTGCGCTTATCTTTTTCATCATCGGCAAACATTTCGGTAAGTTTGGCGGCCAAAATATGGCTATCGACGGGCTCCACGGGAGCTTCAAAGATTTCCACTTTATGATTTACACCATCTATGAAAACGATGACATCTTTTTCGGCCTTGCCTTGAATTTCGAGTGCATCAAATCCGGCAAATTTTAAAAAAGGTCCAAAAAACCCGCCAACATTGCTGTCGATTGGAATATTGGTTTGCGGCGAGATTGAAACCACCAATGATTTTCCTGAACCGGAATACTGCGTTATTCCACCAATCGGCCCAGAGGAGATGTTTATTTCGTTTTCAGGGTCGTCCCATTTTGTATTTGGTTTTGTAGCATCCCAAAGAAGGCGCAAGCCGTAACCTTTACCGCCTATAAATTTTTTCTTCATTTCAGCCGGGACTTGTTTCTCCCGAATTTCGGAGGATCCAACATTGATGTACAAAATTTTATCGGTATAACCTTTGTCCAAAGCTTTCCAATTATAATTCCATGTATTCAAGCTTTTATGTGCAGCTTTCATTTCTTCAATTGTGGCCATATTTATTTTGTATTGATTAATTTCAAATTCTTTACAAATTTAGTAAACAAAAATTCCAAACAATTTATTTTAAATTGAAATCGGATAAGCACAAAATTACCTATCGAAACTTTCTTTATTATGTATTTTAAAACAATCTAATTATCAGTCCATTGACCTTAGTTTAGAATGAATAAAAATTGCTGTTTTGCCAAAATATTTAGGAATGGTTTTGATGAAATGATTTCAGTCGGAATTCTAAATCGCCAAATTGGTTTTTATTCACCAGCGAAGTACAAGCTCTAATTCCTTCAATTCGATCGCTTCCGGTGATGGCCAGAGAAATAGCACTGATACCGTAATAAACCAATTCGTTTAGCAATTCGGCACCAGTCATACCAGTATAAGAGAACGTGAAATAAAAGCCATCGGCAATGGGTTCATTTTCATCTTTATCATAAACGATATTGAATCCATTTTCGACAAACAATCGTTTCATTACTTTGGCTTTTTCGCCGTAAATTTTCACTTCATCTACAAAATTGAATTTGCCCTCATTGGCGGCTTTCAAAATGCCATACAATGCATATTGGGAGGAATGCGAAGTGCCGGAACTAAGTGGATAGATTGTTCCAAAAACCATGGAATAGCCAAAAGCATCCGAAACATAATATTTAAGTAAATTTTCAAATCTCCGGTTATACAAAACATCGCTGATGAGTAACATACCAATTCTTTCGCCCGCATAACTGAATGCTTTGGAAGAAGAAATAAAGAGGATATAATTATCGGTATAATTTGCAACAGTAGGTTGAAATGGAGCTTGAGCGGGATGAGAATAATTTTTTCTGAAATCCATTGCAAAATAAGCCAGATCTTCCATCACCACAATGTCGTATTTTGTAGCCAATTCGCCAATGATTTCTAGTTCTTTCTCTGTAAAACAAATCCACGAAGGATTGTTGGGATTTGAATAGATGACAGAATGAATATGACCTTTAGAAAAATAGGATTCCAGTTTTTCGCGCAGCGCTTCACCTCTATAATTGTAAACATCAAAAGTTTCAAATTTCAGGTCCAAAACCCGGTGTTGCATTTTATGAACCGGAAAACCGGGATCGATAAACAAAGTGGTGTTCCTTTTTTCATAGATGCGTGCGAGCAACAAATAAGAAGCAAAGCTTCCTTGCATTGAGCCAACAGTGGGTATACAACCTTCGGGGTTCACTTCGATGTTTAAAAAATTTTTGGCAAAACGAGCCATTTCATTTTTCACGATTGGAATTCCTTGAATATCGGGGTAAATGGCTGCTACACCATTTTGCAAGGCCGCTATTTGCGCTTCTACCCCAAAATGATTTGGAGGCAAACCAGGGATCCCCATTTCCATCCGGATAAATTTTTCTCCACTCTCGTTTTCAATTTGATCGATAAGTCTTTTGATCTCACGGATAGAGGCTTTTCCAACGTCTTTGATTCCGCTTTCAGCAATTTTACGTTTAACTATTGTTGAATCGATTGGTGTATTTACCATAGTTCTGATTATTTAGTAACAGAAAGAAACATCTTGGAAAAAATCATAAATGTATCTTTAGGTGTTTATATGTTTTAATTTTTGATTTGTCAAATCGGCCACTGCCAACAAAACGCCCAATGCAATCCCGAGCAATGCAGCAAATAAAACTTGAAGATCCTCCGCCAACAGAAAAGTGATGGTGTGAGCAGGAATCCAAAAGAGCGGAATCGTTCTTTTAAACACAAAATTCCACATTGTATCCCAATTGATATTCGTCATTATTTTGCGTATTGCAATGGGTTTAAGAAAAGCAATTAGATTTCCTTGAGTTTGGATGATATGCAAATCGGTAATTTTATGCAAAGTCATCATTACCGGAGCATAAATTAGATTCATTGTAAGACTAATCGAAAATGCAACCCCAACTTTTGCCCAGCTCAATTCATTTTGCATTATTTGTGGAGCTTTTTCAAAGCCAATGTAAGCCAGAAAAGCAGGCGTTCCGACAGAAAAAATGACAAAAGCCATTTTGATTGTAAGTCCTAAGATTCCCCAAACCAATGCACGTGGCAAAATGCCAAATCCTTTTTCGAGATAATTGCCCTTTCGTATGCGCAATCCAATAACTTCGCCCACAGTAGCCAAAATAGCAAATTTGATGAAAGAAATGATTAATCCATGCTCAGCATTAAAACGCAAGTAGAATTGGGAAACCGACGGAAAGACAAAGAAAGGCGATAAAAACAGTATCAAAAGGAAAATAAATAGGGCGTCTTTTCTTGGCATAACCTTTGATTTTCTGTTCACAAAGGTCGAAATATTTTTTGAGAAAACCCACGTAAAATGCGGATTTATGCGAATTTATTCAGAAATCACTTTAAAATTGCAAACGATTGCATTTTTAGATGCGTGAAGACCTTAATTCACACAAACTTGCTAAAAAACCTTGTTCAGTTCTAAAAATTCGCGAACTTTGCGAGATGATGATTTCGGACAAAAAAGGACTTGAACACCTCAGTTTACTCCTGATAGCTAAAAATATTAAACACATTGTATTTTCGCCGGGAAGTAGAAATGCACCATTGATTGCTACATTTCCTCGTTACAAGGAATTCAGTTGTTATAGCATTGTAGATGAACGAAGTGCGGCATTTTTCGCTTTAGGAATTGCTCAAAAAACGGGAGAAACCGTTGTTTTAAGCTGTACGTCGGGAAGCGCCTTGCTAAACTACGCTCCTGCCATGGCCGAAGCGTACTATCAAAATATTCCACTT